>JAUWZD010000023.1 GCA_030615505.1 Spirochaetales bacterium
ACTAACAGGCTTTTCAATTTTTACAATTGTAAACAAAACAGCGATTAAAGATATACCACCAATAATCCCAGATAAAACACTTGCTAATAATATCGATTCGATTTCTGGAAATCCTCTATTAGCAAAAAAAGCAATTACATATCGTTTTATAAAACGTGGGTGTTCAAAAATAAGATTAATCAAGCCGGAAAACAAATGAATCCAGAATTGTATATCCAGAAAGTATTCTTTCTTCTTTGTTTTATATTCATGGCTTTATTCATTTGTAATTATTTAAAGCACATTATGGCGGCATGGCGTATAACTAGATATGCGTTGGCGAAGTCCACGGAGGAAGCTTCACCAACATCAACGAATTAAATGAAGGATTCACATCAGTCAACGACATCAATTATAGCTTATAACACCAATACAGTGGATTTGGGCGGAGCGAGCCCAAAGGGCGAGCGGAGCCGCCAACGTGTAGTTATACGATGTTTCGAGCCATGATGCACGATAATTGTTTCTATCCAGAAGTAAATATTGCGAAGAGATTATTAAACGGCTTCTTGTCTTTAGTTCTGTAGACATAATAGTCTGAATCAATTGTTACGATGTTCGTAGCATTTAATATCTCTGATGCTATTATTAGAGATCCATCTGCAAGATCTATGGGTAAATCAGCATATTTTTGGGCTAGATCAATCAATCGATCCATGTGATCCAGGGCTAATGGGAAAATAGATATTGCTCTTCTTATTATCCAGGTCAAGAAATCGATTTGCACATTCGTATTGAAGCTTAACATATGGTAAGCTTCTGTGATTACAGGCCATGTTGTTATTAAATGTCCTTTAAACTTTGATAAGAAAGACTTTATGTCTTCATGATTTTTGTCATCTTTATCAAAAAGCGCAATTATTGGTCCAGCATCAATTAGAGTGTTTTGCACGTATTTTTTCTTTTAATATCTTTTTATAGTCTGTTGAAAAATTAGACTGCCCGCTACCGTATTTACCAAATAGATCTTTTCCAAGATCGTATGGGGAGGATGTTATAAAGCAGCTCTCGAGGTATGAGTTAAGTGCTTTTTTAATAATTTCAGATTTTGTCGTTTTTTCAGATTTTGCGATTGCTGCAAGCTTGGTCTCAACATCTGAAGGTAGTCTTATAGAAGTCATGTTAATCTCCCGTAATACATAATGTAATACATATTGATTTAAATGTCAATTGATTTTTTTGGTAAACTTGATCTTTGAATATAGACGATTTCTGTACAGATAAAAGCTGGCTCGAAATATCGTCTACTACGGGTTGGCGGCTTCGGGGCCTTCGGCACCTTCGACCAAATTGCGTTGCTGTCCCGGATTTTGCTGGGGCGAGCATACCGGATTAGCTCTACTTGAAAAGTGTTTATTCTATCAGCAACAATTAAGAGCGAAGTCGTGTGTGTTAAAAAGCAAAATCTCGCGCCATCAGCGCAAATTCGGCAACCCGTGTTCGTTATCGGAAATTGCGAGTCCACCTAAAGGAATTAAATTTAAAAATGAACCTTACTTTTTATGAAAAAGGAGAGTACTAAAATGAAATGGGAAAATACTTTAATGGCGTATAAGGAAAATATAAAAAGCAGAGGTTTCTGGGACTGGGTAAAGGCACACACATCTTTTATGAAACCTTTGCATAGATATGATGGAGTTTTTTATCTGACTGAGCAGAAGTTGGCATTTATTGGAAGAGATGTGAAAGAAAAAAAGGATTTTAAGTTAGAAGTTGAAATTGGGAACATTACAGACATACACTTTGGATTTGACGATGTATTTACAGGATGGGAGGACAGAGCAGCTCCTTGGAATAAACCTCTGAGGGTAAGATACAAATCTAAAGAAGGAGAGAGAACAATATACCTTTTCGTGAATTTTCATCATAAATATGGAATGAGGACTTCCGACAATAAAGAAGCTTTTGAAAAATTAAAATCTCTCTTGGAAGGGAAATAAATATGGAAAGGAAAATGGAGTATCAAGGAGTTCCGATAAGAGCACTTGCTTATCTCATTGTCAATGGTATCAGTTTAGGTTTTCATTTGAACTATGGTATTGGCAAAAAATATAGAAAATAACTATACTAATTAAATAGAGGACATTTCAATGACAAAAAAAGAAGTACCATATAAAGAAATAGAAATGTTTCCTGAATCTTTAATTGGAGAGGTTTTAGATTTTATCCATTTTCTCAAAACAAAAAATGGAAACACTCATCCAAAGTGAATCTTCACTTCAAAAGGATTGGTTGCTACCAGAAGAAGATAAAGCGTGGAAAAATTTGTAAAGGGAGACGTTGTTGTAGTTCCCTTTCCATTTTAGACCTTACTACATCTGAAAGGAGGCCCGCTCTCATAGTAACGGTTTTAACAGGATATGATGTAATACTTGCTCAAATAACAAGCAAGAATATCCGAGACAATTACTCAATAGCTATTCATGACAGCGACTTTAAGACAGGAAATATTAAAGCTGATAGTAATGTCCGCCCGAATCGTTTATTTACAGCGGATAAAAATATAATACTTTATAAAATAGGCAGTCTGAATAATAACAAAGTCGATACGATTATTAATAGAATTGTTGAAATAATTAAACAGTAATTTTTTAAAATTGCGATCAACGGCGTATAACTATGCATTCACACTGCACTCGCTTCGCTCGCTTGGCCTTTTGCACATAGCCCTTTGGCACGTATTTTGCCATTTGGTTTCATTGAAGTATTATGAAGAAATAGGTAACCTCCCTGTGTTGCGAGTTTGTATCAATAGTTACCGTTTGAGCGAGCAAAATGATGTGCCAAGCCTGCGCGTGATACTTCACTTAGCCAATAAAGGGGATAGACTGAAAAAATGATCGGTCTTTGGTTTTATAAACCAGGTGAGTATAATGTTGAGGTTGTAGAAGACAAAATCGAAAATCTTAGGCCAGGTGATATTTTTCTCTTCAGGGGCAGGGGCGAGATATTTCGCCATTCAGCAGTAATCCAATCGATTGATTTTGTGAAGGGTGTGATTAGATATATTCAATGTACTGACTGGGCGCCTCAAATCGAACGTGGCGTTCACGAGTCTTTTATCAATTTTGACCCTTCTAATTCGGGAATAAGCTTGAAAAATAAATCTGTCGAATGGAAGCAAGAAATATATCCTACCTTTGTTGGAGAAGCGGGGCTCAAATACTGGAAAAATGATGGGGATCGTTACAGAGCATACAGGCAATCAGGTGGAAGTGTAATAGTTAGGCTTAAGTTGAATCAAGTTTTTCAGCAGGCAGCTCTTTTGACTTAAGAAAATCGAGCTGATCTTTCATTAAGGACAGTAAGGGTGAGATAACCAGCGTTAAACCCGGAAGCAGCAAGGCGGGAAGCTGGTAACATAGGGATTTGCCCGAACCGGATGGGAAGACAGCAACAGAGGATTGCCCTTTTAAGAGCAGTTGAATAACATCTTTTTGCCCCTTAAGAAAACCGGTAAAACCAAAATACTTATCTAACTCCTGTTCAAACAGCATACAATACCTTAAGTCAATTATGTGAATTAATGAAAGTGTGTTCTGTCACCAATGTATACAATGGTCAAAAGTAATAAGACAGAGTTTTCCGGATCTTGCGAAGGCGGCAAGATAAGCCTCATTCCAAACCTTGGGTGAATAAGACTGCCTGTGAGAATATTCACGCCAGAGTGATTCCAAACCTGCCGGTTCGACTACAAATATAACTCCAGGGTCACCAACCAGCATATCGTAACAATACCAGGCTTTTGTCAGGGATATTGCATCGGCCCCGAATGCGGCAGGATTAGTGGCCAAACGGAGGAATCCTTGCTGCGTCATCCTGCAAAATGAACAGGTATAGTTTCTCCTGTTTTCAAATCATTCTTTAGCAGCTCGATGGTGCGCATGTGCTTCGAATGTAAGTGCCAATCAGATATTAATGTCCGGTAGATACATGCAAGTCCCCGTTTTCGAGAAGCTCAGCCGCTCGTTCTGGTGTAAGGGCGGTAGAGCCAAGCTGTTTTAAGGGAATTAGTGGCAACTGAACGTGTTGTTTCTTATACGTAAATTCACTGCCGATTAGCTCGTGCTCTACCGATTGAGAGATAAAATTTTTTAGGGGTATACCACGAAGTGAAGCAGCAGCTTTTGCACGACGGAAGAGTTTATCTGGCATGTCAACGATACGATACAAACCGTTTACACTAAGGCCCAATATCATGCTTCTATGATGCGGATAAGCTGATTCGTTTAAGGATATACTTAACCACACTGTCCTCTTCATTGGTGCCGATAACCTCAGTGGCCAGTTTTTTAATTTGGGGGTGGGCATTTTCTACGGACACCGCTCTGGCTGCAAATTTGAACATTTTCAAATCGTTAATGTCGTCTCCGAATACCGTCAAATTCTCAGGTTTCAGCTTAAGCAGATAGAGCAGGGTTTTTATGGCCTGGTCTTTGGTGGCTCTTCTGTCATGAATGGTCAGCCAGTACCATCCCGGAGAGTAGAAGTTTTCGTAGAAGTGGATTTCTACCTGACCGGCAAATGTCTCCGCCGCGTGCAAAGCGAGGGGTCTTAATATGTCTTCCCGATCGATTACTGTGAAACAAATGATACGGTCAGCCAGGGTATCTTCCAGATGCCTGGATTTCTTTAGCCTTGAGTCCCGGGCTTGTGTTCTATCCCTCAGATACCAGGCCATCCCGTTGTTATCAATCTTCTGGTAATAGAGGCAGTCTTTCTCACCGTTAAAGCCGGATATAAATGGCCAGAGCCCGTTTCGGCGTATGATAGAGAAGATTTTTTGCGTAAGACCCGAATCGATCGACTGTACGGTTCGATGAAGTCCTGTTTTTAGATCGGAGATAAAGGCGCCATTGAACTCGATTACAGGTAGGGAGAAAGGCAGATCCCGAAGAATGGGTCTCATAGAAGCGACACTACGAGCGCTTGCTACGGTAAAGAGAATTCCCGATTCCAGTATCTGCTTAAGTTTCTTTAGAGCGAATTCCGAGAGCGTGGCGTTATTTCTAAGGAGTGTTCCGTCAAGGTCGGAAATAAAGATCTCTTTCATCTATCCGTGTATAAAGCCACTCGCATAACTCCTGAGCTTCTGATAATTGTTAAATTTACAGACCTCCGGTGTTACGATCCGGTTAATATATGCCTAAACACTATTATATTTTCGCCTGAAGGTAAACTCTTTGGCAGTGGGGCTAAAGACAGATAAAGCCCACCAGTCTTCTAAATGGCATACCTGGAATTGGCATAATCACAATCTTAATTGCAGTCCATTTATGCTTTTGAATAGCTAAAAATTGGATTGGATGGTATACAAATTTATAAGATTGGAGCTTTTACATCTAATGATCTACTGGTATATTTGTACAGAGTGGATTAATGATCATAGATCTGGATAGAGCCAAAAAAATTCCATTATATCTTCAGATCCGGAGTAAAATCGCAGGTCTTATAGAGAAGGGGCTTCTTCAGCCCGGAAGCAGGCTTCCTGCCACAAGGGATTTGGCTGGTTCTCTTGATGTAAGCAGGAACACAGTTGTATTGGCCTATCAGGAACTGGAAGTAAGTGGGATCATAACTTCTCAAGTTGGCAAAGGCTCCTTTGTCTGCAAGCATCTACCGCCCGGCATTTCCTCTCCCGGAAGAGACACAGAAATGACCATGAGCTTTGAGGGACTCTTTTCCACAGGTTGGATGAAGTCTCACGCTCCCCTTCTTTCAGTAATGGAACAGATATCCTATGCAGAAGATGATCCTGATATGATTTCCTTAGCCTCGGCCCTGCCGGATCGGGATTTATTCCCCCTGGGAGAATTCCGGAACTGCCTGCAGTCAGCCATGAGGCGATATGGTTCAGACCTGCTCATGTCAGGCTCTCCGAGGGGTTTTAAGCCGCTTTTTGAGTATCTTCCCCTTTTTTTAGCGCGTCGAAGCGTAATTTGTGAGAGTGATAATATAATGATAGTCAATGGAATACAACAAGGATTGAGCCTTGTCGGGCAGCTCTTTGTTGATCCGGGTGACACAGTAATTCTGGAAAACCTCACCTATCCTGGAGCCCTTGGGGTTTTTCGTTCACTCCAGGCAAATTGCATTGGTATTCCAGTGGATTCCGACGGTATCAGAGTAGATATTTTAGAAAATGTCCTCAGGCGTAGAAGCGCCAAGCTTCTTTATACAATACCCACATTCCAAAATCCAACGAGTACGATTCTGTCAATTGAGAGAAGGAAGCGTTTAATAGAAATCTGTAGAGAGAATCAGGTTATCATTATTGAGGATGATTATGCTCATGAGCTTAATTTCGAAGGTGTTGAGGCACTACCCCTGAAAGCCTGGGATGAATGTGATGGGATTATCTATATGGGTAGCTTTTCGGAGATTCTCTTTCCCGGAATCAGACTCAGTTGGATTTTAGCTTCCCGGTCAGTTTTGGACAGGCTTCTTTTGATAAAAGAATCCTCGGACCTTTACACAAATCGCATTCTGCAGGGTGCACTCCTGGAGTTCTCCCTGCGGGGCTTTTTAGACAAACATCTCAAAAGGAAACGATTAGTCTACAGAAAAAGACGCGATATCATGCTGGAAGCTATGGAAAAGCACTTCCCTGTAGAGGTCTCCTGGCAAAAACCTAAAGGAGGTCTTTTTCAGTGGGTGGATCTACCCTCAACAATCGATGCCCTCTCAGTCCTGCTGAAAGGAAGAGAACTGGGAGTGGTCTTCGCTCCGGATCGAATGTTCTCAGTGGAGGAGTGGGAGAGAGGAGGCTTCCGGTTAGGGTTCGCCGATGTGAGAGAGGAAAAGATTGAGAGAGGCATAAGGATTCTCGGAGATATTTTAAAGGAGGTAATTTTATGAATAAATCAACATTTGCAACAAAGAAAGGGTTGGCACAGATGCTCAAGGGAGGCGTTATTATGGATGTCGTTACTCCGGAGCATGCGGTAATTGCAGAGGAAGCAGGTGCTGTTGCTGTCATGGCCCTGGAAAGGGTTCCCGCGGATATACGCGCTACAGGTGGTGTTGCGCGTATGAGTGATCCCGTTTTAATAGAGGCAATTATGGAAGCAGTCACTATACCTGTTATGGCGAAGGTGCGAATCGGACACTTTGTAGAAGCCCAGATACTCGCAGCCCTTGGAGTTGATTATATCGACGAAAGTGAGGTTTTAACCCCGGCAGACGAAGATCATCACATCAATAAGCGGAATTTCAAAATCCCATTTGTTTGCGGAGCCAGGGATCTTGGAGAGGCTTTACGCCGGATTGCCGAGGGAGCTGCAATGATACGCACGAAGGGTGAAGCCGGATCCGGAAACGTGGTTGAAGCTGTGCGGCATATGCGAGCCGTTATGGACGAGATACGCAAACTAAAGAATATGGATAAAAACGAGCTTATGGCAGAGGCAAAGAACCTGGGCGCCCCGTATGAGCTGGTTTTAGAAATAGCGGGGAATGGAGAGCTTCCTGTTGTTAATTTTGCCGCAGGTGGAATAGCAGTTCCGGCTGATGCGGCCCTGATGATGCAGCTCGGTGCAGATGGTGTATTCGTTGGCTCAGGCATTTTCAAATCAGAAGATCCTGAGAAGAGGGCAAAAGCTATTGTTGAGGCAACTACACACTACAGGGATTCCGGGATTCTTGCAGATGTATCAAAGGGACTGGGTGCTGCAATGCGGGGATTGGATATAACCAATATGGAAGAGAAAGAACGCATGGCCGCCAGAGGAATGTAAGATATGAGAATAAAGATAGGGGTTTTAGCATTACAGGTTTCCCTATTTACGGAACTTGTGCGGGTATGATACTCCTCTCGAAGGATGTAGACAATTTCGATCAGCCCCTGATTGGTGTTATGGATATTAAAGTAAAGCGGAATGCCTTTGGCAGACAGTTGGAGAGCTTTGAGGAGCACTTTTCAATCCCTGCTTTAGGTGGAAAGCCCTTCAGAGGAATCTTCATCAGAGCTCCGGGAGTTGAGAAGGTAGGGAGGGATGTTCAAGTTCTGGCTGAGCTAAAAGACGGTGCAGTAGTTGCGGCTGAGGAGGGTAATTTGCTTGTTTCTGCCTTCCATCCCGAATTGACAGGCGATTTGAGAATACACAACTATTTTCTACAGAAAGTATCAAGATTTAGTAAGCTCCAAATGTTTTAATAGCATATACCTTTTAAGTTGAATGTGTTGCCTGGACATGCCTTACTACGGAGGTATAATGAGCATAAGGAGTGAATATGTCTAAGATCGCTGTCATAAGGGATCCCCTTTATCTGAAACACTCTAACATGCCGGGCCACCCTGAGTGTGCTGAGCGTCTTAAGGCTATTGATGAAATGCTTGAAGGGTTCCATTTTAAAGATCAGATTGAGGATATACAGGCTCGCGATGCAACCCTGGATGAGCTTTCATGGGTGCATGACGATCGATATATAAAGAGGATTGAGAATACAAAGGACAAGGGTTTTACCATGCTGGACCCGGACACCAGCACTAATTCATATTCATTTGAAGGGGCGGTACGTGCTGCAGGCGGAACAATGGAGGCGGTAAATGCGGTTTTGACCGAGCAATATAAAAGCGCCTTTGCCTTTGTACGTCCGCCGGGACATCATGCCGAAGCCGGTAGTGCCATGGGTTTCTGTCTGTTCAATAATATTGCGGTTGGAGCTTTATATGCGATTAAGAAACACGGCTTAAAACGGGTGCTAATTGTTGATTGGGATGTTCATCATGGCAACGGTACTATGAATTCGTTTTATGAATCAGATCAGGTTATGTATTTTTCCATTCATGAATATCCGCATTACCCGGGCACGGGCCGCGTAAATGAGATCGGTCGGAACGTGGGAGAAGGGTATACTGTCAATGTTCCCCTGGGGGGAGGTCAGGGAGATGAAGAATATATGAGTATTTTCCATAATGTATTTCAGCCGATCGCCTTAGAGTTTTCTCCTGAATTAATTTTAGTCTCAGCCGGGTTTGACGCCCATAAGGATGACCAACTTGCAGATATGTCGGTCACAAGCAGAGGGTATGGGAAAATGATAGGGGCAGTTATGGAGGTTGCGAATGAATGCTGCCCGGGAAGGATCGCTTTAGTATTGGAGGGAGGGTATAACTTAAAAGCGCTTTCAGAGAGTATTTCTAATGTATTGTGTGCCCTTCTTGGGGAGCAGCACTTTTCTCATGCCGGAATTCCGCCTACAAATAATTACATTTCCGGTGTAATTGAGAATATTAAAGCTGTACAAAGAGCCCACTGGAAACTCGAGTAAGCCTGAAAGTCAGTTCCTTTTTTTAAAGGCACATTCTCATGCCTACCATCCCAAATGATTTTCGGTAGAATCTTCGGTCTCCAAATGGAAGAAAAGCAGGGAGTAAGATGCTGTGGATTTTTAGTATATCAGCAGGTGTGGGAGCTGACCTTAATTTCGGTTCATCGGAGATTATTCCGGGGGCTGATCGAGTCTTATCTTTAACTCTCCCTTGAAACACGAATTACTTGCAGGGGTATTTAATGCCTTGCCTTTAATTTTATTGGGTCTATTACTGGGCATATTTACAGCTACAGATAATGCTCGTACTGTTAATAAGAAATCGCTAATCTCAATTCTTGTTGTCGTTTTTTCCTTCACAATCGGACGATATTCTGCCTATACGGTTATGCATATTGAATCTGCATATTCTACAAAGCCGCTTGCTGCCCTTATATGGACTTTATGTATGGGATTGTGGATAGGAGTGATATACCGACTGCTGGAACAGGGATTAAAGTGAAGTAAATACGGATGTTTTTCTGCAAGAGCAATTAATTTAAGTAGATCTATTTTTAAGAATGATTTTATTACAGGAGGTTGTTTTATTATGGCAGGAGCTAAAAGTTTATTGAATACAATAAAGATTGTGTTATTATTTATAACGATTGTATTGGTCTTCAGTATAATCGGCTGTATGAATGTAAATAGGGTTATGGTCGAGGATATTGATCTACAAAAGGTAAAAGATGGTCAGTATGAAGGTGAATATACCATGGGTCTGGTTAAAGCAGTGGTACTTGTTAAAGTTCAGGATCATTTTATAAAAGATATTAAAATTGTAAAACATAGAAATGGTAAGGGCGCAAAGGCAGAAATAATTACTGTTGAGGTTATAAAAAAGCAATCTTTAAAAGTCGATGCAGTTACTGGTGCAACAGCTAGCAGCAATGTGATATTAAAAGCAATTGAAGACGCTCTTAAAAAAGGATAAGGTATATAATTTAAACCTTGAACTGTTATTATATTTTGGAGGCAGCAGGATGGGCAGCATACTAAAAAAAATCTTTCTTATAACTATGTGTATTTTCCTTCCCCTTACTATCTTCGCAGAGGAGAAAAAGTCATGGGGAATCACCCCCTTACCGATAATTGCCTATTCGCCTGAAACCGGAATTTTAGGCGGAGCCTTTATTATGTATTATTACAACCCCGATCCGAACAGCCAGGAGCAAAAATTGAATACTATTAGGGGCGCCGCATTCTATACTCAGAAAAACCAATTGCAAACAACCGTAAACACAGACTGGTATTTTGGCCGGGGTGATTACAACCTTTCTGCTTCATTTAGCTTTTCCAAGTTTCCCGGCACCTTCTATGGCATAGGGCCCAACACAAGCTTAGATATGGAGGAAGAATATACCCCAATTGGTTTCGATTTCTCAGGAAGCTTCAGGTGGAAAGTTATAAAAAATCTGTACCTGGGCCCCATGTACTATCTTTCCTTTATCAATATTATAGAAATGGAGAATAACGGACTCCTGGATTCCGGCGACATTTGCGGCAGCGACGGCACGGTTATTTCCGGCTTCGGCCCTCATTTAACATTGGATCAAAGAGACAACAATTTTTACACCCTAAAAGGATTCTTACTCGATCTCAAGGCAGGTCTCTATAGACAAGAGATTGGAAGCGAAGAGAAC
Source organism: Spirochaetales bacterium (assembly GCA_030615505.1). Classification (GTDB taxonomy): domain Bacteria; phylum Spirochaetota; class Spirochaetia; order SZUA-6; family DRHE01; genus JAUWZD01. The sequence goes on from JAUWZD010000023.1 coordinate 10,995, forward strand.
TTTTACAAGCTAATCCTCGATTACAGGCACTTTTTCAAGATTTATGGTCAGCATGTATTGGGCCTTCAATATCTAATTACACTCAGCGCCGGGACGGTTCCTTTTCAGGCCCTGCCGCAATTGGGGGGAGTCAATATGATGCGGGGATACTACAGAGGAAGATACCTCGATAAGATTTTTACAGCACTGCAGGCGGAATACAGATTTCCCATTTTCTGGCGCTTCGGTGGTGATCTGTTCGGCAGTATCGGCCAGGTAGCTCCCGCAATCAGTGATTTTGCCTTTGACAGTCTTAAGGCATGCGGAGGGGCAGGCTTGAGATTCGCAATTCAAACAGAGCCAAAAATGAATCTGCGTTTAGACTTTGCCTTTCCCCCGACGGCTTTCAATTCTACTTCAGTATAATGGAGGCCTTCTAATAATTTCAGATTCACACATAGTTATGAACCTGTATTTTTCATAACTGCAGAGGTCTTAGCAAACCACCAGGTCTATGAACACAATATACGGTTGGATTTTTGCGAAAAAGGGTGTATATGACTAATGACGCCCAATGAAAATAAATAGATCTGACGAATTGACACTTCTTTAAATGCTCCACAGTAAGCCATTTTTTCAGCAAGTTTTTTTAATAGCACGATGCTTTGCGATCGAGTAAAGTAACTATTGATTTCGGCAGCTCCGGCATTATGATAATTTTTTTGATTTTAGGAGAAATCATGCTCATCTCACTCCGCGATTTTTCCAACTCTTCGCGAACTTGCTTTGCATCTATTTCTGCAAATCGTTCTTCAAGGGTTTCTCTACCATCAAGAATGATGTTCATGTAATCTTTATTCTCAAGATTCACTACAAAGGGCGTGTCTGAAAGCATAGTTTTAATTATTTTCTCCATAGCATTAAACCCATTTCTTTTGCGGAAGATGCGCATAAGTTTTCTGAAGAATTGTTCCAAAATGTTATTCGTCCTTTGCGGTTGAATCACTATTTTACCGGCTTTTGTTTCTACAATAATTGGATCTGCAAAAAGTTTTTTCCAGTACTTATTTATTTGCTCTACCATTTTCTGGTAATATTTGTTTTTCGAGTAATTTTTATCTTTACATAACCGATCCCTAAACTTCTTTACCTCTTTTTCAATCGTCTTAATATTTGACAGGTCCCCATTATCATTAAGTCCCCTCTTGTTTTCCGGTAGTGTTATCCGCATGGCTTTTCTTAACTTGTTGAATACAATGACTTTCTCTTCCATTTTGACGGCAGCTTTCTTTAAGGCCGGATCATTTATTACCTTCAGTAAATCATGACATATCTTTCCATATATTCTGTTCTCCTTCCAATCGCCCCTAAGTTTTATTTAAATTAGCTGGTGAAGTATGGAATTAAGTTATGTTAGTCTTTGATAGAACATCAGATAAGGTTGATCAAAAGGAAATCCAAATCCATTTCCCTGGTTTTTTCCATCCAAGGTCCATTTTATAAGTGTGTATGCTGCGATCTCAGGAACATGACTGAGAGGACAATTTAAAGATATCTTTTCACTTTCAATTCCGCTGACAAATCCATCCACAAGAGTATTTGTATCTGCAATACTTTCTTCTAACTGGCGTGCTCTTCTTTTCAATACAGCCTGAATGCCGTGCTTTTGCAATCTCTTTCTGATGATGTCATTTTCATACCCGAAAAGATCTTTTCCAAGTGCAGCTAGAAAATGGTAGTGACAAATGAATGCCGCCACATTTTTAAACACTTTCTTTATTGCCAACGCTATTCCCTTGTCCATGTCGCTCACCACGGCCAGGGGAACACCATAAGCCTTCTTAATTCCTTCAAGGAAAGGAATTAAATCATCTGAGTTCTCTGAGGGCAGTTTAGCGTTACACAAAACCATTTCTGATATCCCGTCTAATACGCTTATTAAATGAGAGCTCCCACCCTCACAGGTACCATCCAGATGAAGGATATATCCTCCATTCATATTCATGTAACCACGCGTTTTCCTCTGAACTAATTTGTGTAACAATGCCAGATAAATGATGAACTTCTTGGCAAGGAATGCGATTTCACTTATTGAAATCGTAATGTTTTTCTTTTTAAGCTCTGAAAGGATTTCTTGATAGTTACGACATCGAAGGAATAGGCTCTTGCCGATAAAAACGATTACATCGAAACCAAAATTGCATTTCTCCGGTACCAAAGATCGGAGTTCTCGTGAATGAAATATGCGTCCGCATTTCTCGCAATAATAAATAGTTTCATGAGCAATCAAATCACCTACAGCTAAGGTGGCTATTTTTTTGTCAGGCAGTGTTTTCTGTACTTTCAGCTTTATATGACAATCGGGGCATGTGCATCTTTCCGGCTTGAAGTGGATAATCGGTGTAAGTGAAAAAAGTTTCGGAGAAGAAACATTAAGCACCATATTATCAATTGTCCGCCTCAGTTTTTTTTTAGAAATATTATAGTGTTTAAAAAGATTGCCTATCGTGTTCGCTTCAATTTTATACCCTTGATCATGAAGTCTGGATGAGAGCGTTTCAATACTAATTCCCGGATTTTGGATCAGCTCAACAAGAATGACTATTGTCATAGCATCCGGCGGCAGCTTGGGTACGGAAGATTCGGGAGGAAATCTTTTTTCTTTTTGTGATTTATAGGTGTCAGGATCTACTGAGAAATATACAATTTGTTTTTTATAGTTTTCTTTTCTTAAGCCAGGAACCTCCTTGAAGCGCGCCATAAAGCATTTTGGGTTCATACCAATAATTTCTTCAAGTTCAGAATGAGTCAAACCTTTCTTTGACTTTGCTGCTAACGCAATAATTGTATTCTTTAAAGTACCGTATCTAGAAAAGAAAATATCCTTGTAAGTCCATATACCCTTTTTATTGAATTTAGGAATTGATAGAAGGGTATAATAGCGGCTATTTTTATTGTAACTGGTGCAAACACGCCATTCTTTCAAACGTCTTCGGACAGTGATGACATTCAGAAACAGATCAGAATCTTAGCGAGTTCAGCGATTGTCAATACTTTTCTCAGAGCAAACGCCCTAATGGCATGCTCATCCAATTCAACATTTCTTTCTTCATCACCCCTCCCAAACGATCACGCGTTAACTTAATTATCAATAACACGTTTATTGTTAACACTATATAATACAAAATCAAAAAAACAACCTCCTAACCCTAAAATTTAGCAGTTTTTGCGCTACACCGACATGGAATAAAATTGATTTTGATAAAGTATTAACTTTTGGGTATTTTTAATTGCTTATATAGCCGTAAATTAACAAAATCCAACCGTATATTGTGTTCATAGATACGGAAACACAGCGATGACATATCTTCTCCGCTAAACACATTTCGGGTGAATAAAGATATTCTATTCGGCACTAAGGACAAGGTGAGCCTAGGAGGAGCTACTTATAATTCGTTTATATATTTGGATGAGAAAAAGAAACTTGAGGAAAGTGAGCACTTTTTTAAAAGGCTTATTGATATAGAAGAGAAGCTAAGAGAGCTCAATTATGAAACTAAAGAGGATATAGAGAGCTACCTCACTGATAATCTGAAAGGTTGGCGGAATTATCTAAGAATCAGTAAAAAGGCCGAACAGTTCATAATTGGCAGGAGAACAAGTAAAAAGATGAGAGAACAAAATCTTTTCAAAGATTATACAATACAAGAGATAATCTATGAATTGAAGAAAATAAAGTGGATACAGCTGGATGACAAAAGGACCATTATCACGGAAATATCAAAAAACAGAGAGGGTTATTTAAACATTTTGATATTGGCCTTCCTGCAACATAGTTATAAAAGTGCGGTATTTTAGGATAGACTCTTACGATTTGTAACCAGCGGAAAAGCATCTTCGGGAGCTCGGACACGCTGTGTGACTGTATGCACGAAATAGGTAAAATATCGAGCTTTTCTTCAAGCATTTCCCGAAGCAGCTCAATCCGCTCACTTGCCCCGGCTGCATCCACCTTGTTTGCGATAACCATGCATTGAATAGAGTCTCTATCTTTTAAGTTCTTCTCTCTAACGAACCGGACATGCCGCATAGAAAAGGTTTTAAATACAGCATCCATGTCGTCCAGAATTGAATCTTTAGACAGGTCTGCCACTTTTAGCACAGCATCCGCTCTCCTCACCAGTCCAAGCAGATGAATGTGCATGAAATCGGAAGTCACCGGCGGGGTATCCACCATCTGGATCTGGATATCCTCATAAGGAACCATGCCGGGCTGCATATGATTGGTTGTAAAGGGGTAATCTCCGATTTCCGGATGCGCATTTGTGAGTGCATGGAGAATTGACGATTTGCCGCTGTTTGGAGGCCCAACAAGGATCACCTGGGCTGTGCCTTCACGGGAAAATCCGACGTAAGAACCGCTGCTCCTTTTTTTACCGGAGCTTTCTTGCTGCCTTCGCAATTTTGACATGCGCCTTTTCAGATCCGCATAGAGGTGATCCGTGCTCTTGTGCTTGGGTAAAAGGGCAATCATATCCTCAAGTCGCTCGATCTTTTCATCGACACTCTTAGCGGCTCGAAAAGCTTGTTCTGCCTTGCGATATTCCGGCGTAACGTTGGTCGGCATAAGTCAAATTATACTCAGATACTCTCCTGCTTTATTGTTCTGATACTATAACATCCCCTGGGTAAGGTATCAATTAATTTGCCTGTATTTATATAATGGGCAATTATGTGCTTGAAATCGGGGCTTTAGCTGTTATAATTAAATAACCGGAGAGTTTGTTTTTAGGCTCAAAGGAGGCCAAAGATGAAAAAAAGTGTTTTAATTGTTTTAGCAATTTTATTACCCCTGGCATGCAAAACCATGCCTCCGGCGGGCAGACCGGAGGCACACCCGGAGATCGATGCCCTGATGGAGCGCTGGATCACCGCTCTGAAGCACAAGGATATCGATGTCTTTATGAGCACCTATTGGGACGAAGCCGAGAGGGTAATTGTCCAACCGGACGGTAAAGAAATACGCCAGGGTTTCCATGGAATCAGGGTAGACCAGATGGATCGTTTCGCCCAATCCGATATCTTTCGGGAGCTTAATTACTCCGAGCCCGAGAGGGAGATCAGACCTAACCGGGCAACGTATATATATAATGTGGAAGGTCCCGGCTTTAATTGGATTGAGCGATTCGAGCTCGCCCGCAGGGAAGGAAAGTGGAGGATCGTCCACCAGGTCATCGAACCCTTGCCTGGCGAAGGCGAGGCCCGTGAGAGGGAAGCACCTCGGGTTGCCAGCAATTTCCAGGCCTGGGCGGATGGAAACCGCAACGGCATCCTGGAGCCACCGGAGCTTCGGGAGTTCCTCGAGGCGGTCCGCGCCCTGTTCCTGGATCCACACCCCGTGGTGCGCACACCCGTCGACGAGTTCTTCGACTTAGATCGGAACGGGCAGATTGATCATCTGGAACTGGGCAAAGCCAGAAATATCCTATTCAGGGAGCAGCCGAGGCGCCTCTATCAGTATGACCCTGATCTGGCTAAATTGTTAGATGCGAACAAGGATGGTTATATCGGCTTTGGAGATAGCATGGAACTTCACGACGCACTATTTTGGATAGAAGCGAGGCGACCCCATGATGTCCGTAGTCGTTTGGATGGTAAGATAGACAGGAACGAAGACGGTTTCGTAGATGAAAGGGAAATCGAAGAGTTCAGCCGCCGTATCTTCATGATCACAGCTTTACTGCCCCTGAGCCCCATTGAAGAGATGAAGCCCTTTGTAGAGAAAGGTGATATCTTTGACTATGCGGACCTGAACGGAAACGGCTCACTGGAACCCAATGAACAAAATGAGCTTAATATGCTATTCATGGAAGCTCTTCATGGCCTCAACCACCCCATTTCAAGCCCGCTGGATGAATACTTCAACAGGAACCGGGACGGCCGAATTGATGAAGGAGAGATAGAGCGAGCCCGCGTGCAGATACTCGAAGCCGCCCTGCGCCGGATGTTTGATCTTGAGCCGGAGTTCGCCGCTCAGTTCATTGACCTGAACAGGAACCGGCACATCGATGACGAGGACGTTGAGCTTGTCTTCTATTGGCTTTTCCAGGGTCGCTGGTGGCAGACGGAGCCCCGCCGGGTCTCCGGACCCGTAGAGGAACGGCTTGACCGCAATAGGGACGGTAGAGTGGACGAAGGAGAACTTCATGAATTCCACAACAAGCTGATCAGAATCGCCGGACTGACCTGGCTGGAAACTCCCGAGGAGAGGGAGGAGCGCTGGGAGGTGGCGAATGTCCTGGATGAGCTGGCAGACTTAAACCGGGACGGATTTGTCGACCCGAAAGAGAACAGAATTGCTATGGAAGGCCTGCAGGGCCCTCACCGGGTGGAAAGTGAGTTTGATCGCAGGATCGACTTCAATCGGAACGGAGATGTTGAGGTCTTTGAGATCATGAAGGCCAGGCGAGCCGGCGGAGTCATGGAAGAAGAGAAAGAAGCCCCCCGGGCACTGCAGGCTGCCACCCTTATAGACGGCTTTTTCGACCTTAACAGCGATAGAAGGGTGGATGAGGAAGAAATCAAGAAGATCGTGAAGTTCTTCCTTTCGGGGCCGGAGCGGGCGGAAGTACCAGGCCGTTGGCTTGAGCTTTTAGATTTAGACCGCAACGGAAGGGTTTCACGGGATGAGCTCATAGAGAGCCGGGAGATGTATCTGAGGCCCCACCCTGTAAATCCCGATTTCAAACTCGATAAAAAGCTTGATAAAAACCGGGATGGATTTGTAGATCCTGGGGAGATCGGAATCGCCGCCGGCATGAGTGCGGGTCAGCCCATCCTCTCCTTTGATGAGAGACTGGAGCAGTTGGGTTGGGAGAAGGAACGGGTTGTGGAAGCTGCGGGAACGGAGCAGGAAAAACGGAGCTTTGAATCCGACTATTACAAGAAGCTCGGTATGATACAGGATAGGAAGCTGGCTGTAATGGGAATCAACAGGGGCACGAAGAATGTGGACGAGGAGACGGCTACCGGCCTCATGGTCTTCATCGAGAATGGCTTTGTGAACGTTGGTAAAGTCCGGGTGGTTGACAGGCAGAACATCACCAAGATTGTTAAGGAGTACGAGTTCCAGCAGAGCGATCTGACCGATGAGACCACAGCCGTTGAGATCGGAAAGCTTACCGGCGCCGATATCATTGTGATTGGCAGCATCAGCTACGTGGGAAAGAGGTTCTACCTGAACATAAAGCTCATTTCCGTGGAAACTGCGGAGATCATCGGCTCCAGCATCGCTGACGCCGGAGATGCCACGGAATTCTACGAAATGTGCAACGAAGCGGTATTTAAACTGTTCTGACCGAATTTGACGAGTGATTAAAAGTTACATTTTCATCGTTTTTGTAAGGGAACTGCCCAAGGCTGAGATTCACCGCCATCTTGATGGAAGTGTTCGTTTCGAAACGATTGTAGATCTGGCTAAGTATCATAATTTGGATTTGGACGCCAAATCCGATGAAGAGCTAAAAGCGAAGACCAAAATTACTGAGCCCATGAGTGATCTTACAGCGGTTTTAAATTCTTTCCGGACTACTCAGAAGATACTCTGTTCCTACGAGGCTATTAAAAGAGTTACCTTCGAGAATGTGGAAGTCGCCTATCGTGACGGGGTCAAGCTCCTGGAGCTGAGATTCGCCCCTGCATTTATATCTGAGGGAAAGAGCATCCGGAACGATGAAATTATCGAAGGCGTTTTGGACGGGCTAAGCCGTGAGATGGAAAAATATCCCATTCATGCGGGAGTGATCGGCATTCTCCCGAGGACATTCTCCTTCGAAAAGAACGTTCAAGTCACTGATGACCTGATTCATTACCGAAAGAGCGCATATAAAAATGCAGACATGCTCTGCGGTTTTGATCTGGCTGACGATGAAATAAATACCAAGCCGGAGGATTTCGCCCCTCTGGTAGAGAGAGCAAGGCAATCAGGCCTCGGCATCACCCGCTCAACCAGGCTTGACCGTTTTTCCTTGAAACCGGTTCAGCAGTCCGGTAAACAAATCCGGGGCAGCATTCTCCAAGTACGTGGCGCAGTGACTCTATCCCTGCTAACAGCAGTAGGCGATAAGCTCCAAAAGCCGCTCTTCTTTTAGGTGTACAATCTGCCGTATCACCTTAAGATCATCCACGTATGAGCGAATGGCACAAATCTCGAGCAACTCGGCAAGGGCATATATCCACTCCCGGCTTTTGCGTTTCACCACATCCTTCCACAGATACCATTTGAACTGGTGGGGAATATGCCACAGGCAGCGCTGAAAGATCCCCTTCACCTTATCCCCTAAGGCCTTCAAGATGCTGGTGTCCCCGTCGGTGACCAGAAAGAACTGCTTGAACTTCTTCAAGCCCTCCAGCAGAGGCTCAAACAGTTTCTCCCACTCCCCCTCGTAGTTACCTATGGCCAGACCAGCTATCCGAATACCACCTTTGCGTTTCACCTGTACAAACACCTTCAGCTCCTTGCCTCGCTTGCGGATACCTCGGATGGGAATCCCGGTGCCATCGGCCTGACCCATGGCAAGCTCCTCGAAGCGAATCTTTTTTCCAAGCCGCTGCACACTTCTCCAGATCGTCATCCGATCCAACATCCAGCCGAACATCCCCACGATCTTCTGTGCCACCCGAAAACTTGTCAACGCTCCCAACAGCCCCAGCTTTCTAACTGTCTCCTGGGGAACCTTCACCTTGGGCTCTACCCCCAAAAGCTTTCGGGTAATATACATCTTATGCCCACAGCGTTCACAGCAAAAGGGTTTTTTGCCAAGCCTCATGAAGTGTTCCGCAAAGACACTGATCACTGTTTGAAAAAAATCACTGAGAAGCATCGGCAAAAATTGAAACAAATGAAGGAATCCAGGAAGAATTTTCCGTAGAAGCCTACGATTTAATGATGCGGAGGATGCGGGATAAGGGCTGGATGGAGACTGATGGAATATTGAAAAGTGGCATCACCAGTGGTCATGCTCTGGAGGTGGGGCCGGGTCCTGGCTACCTTGGCCTTGAATGGCTTAGGAAAACCGAGGGAACACATCTGACGGCTGTTGAGATCAGTGCGAATATGATAAAAACAGCAGAAAGGAATGCCGCAGAGTACGGTTTTACACACCGAACCCGTTATGTTCTGGGTGATGCACAGAACCTGCTTTTCGAGGATGCAGTCTTCGATGCGGTATTTACAAACGGATCGCTCCGCGAATGGGCTGAGCCTGAGAAAATATTTAACGAGATTTACCGTGTCTTAAAGCCGGGCGGGAAGTACTGGATAAGTGACCTTAAGAGGAATATGAGCTAAATGGTTTATGAAAACAATAACCAAACCCAGAGAGATGGCAAGCGGACTCATTTCATCCATAAACGCTGCCTATACTCCTGAAGAGATCAAAGAAATTCTTGCACAAACAAATTTGAAGCACAGTTCGATTAAATCAAATCCCTTCGGCTTTGAGATCACTGGGTATTAGGTGATCATTATTTATCTGAAGATTCCAGACCTTCGGCCATTTCCCGTACCATACTTATCCAGTTGGAGATGCACTGCATCTGGCTTAAGCATCTTACTATGAATGCGACTTTTTGTTAACTTGGAATTATAATCATTTATCAAATGAGTGATAAAGGGCAGATTGTTATTCCTGGGTTATTAATAAGAGAATAGGATATCTTTAAAGAAAGCCTGCATTCATTTCAGAGTTGTTTGCGATATGAAAATATTGGATGATGAAATAGAAAAAAAAGTACAGACTCAAATAATAGATATCGTTCAAAGGGTGTAATGCTCGGAGTATTGTCAATCTATGGGCTTGGCGATTATAAAACAGTGCTTTCCTTCTTTGAATCCTCTGCCGCATCTTCCGACTGGAATATGCGCGAACTGGCGCAGATGTTCTTTCGTAAGCTAATAAAGAAGTATCATGATGAAATGAAAAAATATTTACTTAATCTTGTAAAAAAAGAGCCGGTTAAGGTAATGGATCTGTTAGAAGTAGATGAGTATAAGTACAAAAAAAGGATATATAAGAGAATTGAACACAAGGGAAATTGAAGCAAAATCCATATTACGCAAGTATAAAAAAATCGACTCATGGTTTATCTCCCATTATGGAATGAATTTATATAGGGGGTGCACACATAATTGCGTCTATTGTGACGGGAGGTCGGAAGGTTATTATGTAGATGGAGAGTTTGGGGAAGATGTGGTTGTAAAAGTAAATGCCATAGAGGTTTTACGCAGGGAACTTGACCCTAAAAGAAAACGCACTCCTTTTAAGCGAAGCTTCATCATGGTAGGCGGCGGTGTCGGGGACAGCTATCAGCCCGTCGAAGAGAAGTATCAATTAAGCAGAAAAGCACTGAAATTGATATATGAATATAATTTTCCCGTGCACATGCTCACGAAATCAACCCTTATTAAAAGAGATACTGATATTCTAAAACAAATAAATGAACGGAATAGAGCGGTTGTAAGCTGCAGCTTCTCATCGGTAAATGAGAAGATAAGCGCTGTCTTTGAGCCCGGCGTTCCACCACCGGATGAGAGATTGAAAATGCTGGGCTCTTTTAAGAGTGAAGGTATTGCCTGCGGTATGTTTCTGCTTCCGGTTATTCCTTTTATAACCGATACGCAGGAATTGATCGAAGGGGCTGTAAGAAAAGCGACCGAAGTGGGTTTAGACTTTGTCATATTCGGAGGCATGACGCTTAAGGACGGCAGGCAGAAAGACTACTTCTTTAATGTGTTGAAAAAGAATTATCCTGAACTTCCTGTAAAATATCAAAACATATATAGGGCAAGCAAGTGGGGAGAAGCAACAGTAAAGTATTACAGCTTGATAAATCAAGCGTTTAACAGCATTGCGAAAAAATATAAGATGCCCAGGCGTATCCCCCTTGAGCTTTATAGAGATATGTTAGGAGAAAACGATTTGGCGGTCGTTATATTGGAGCATATTGATTATATTTTGATGCTCGAGGGGAAAACCTCGCCTTTTGGTTATGCCGCCTATTCAATTTCCAGGTTAAAAGAGCCTTTGGGGACCATGAAAGGGAGTCTGACAGAATTAAAAGGGGTGGGCAGAACAACAGAAAAAATTATACTGGAAATACTTGAAACAGGGAGTTCATCATACTACGAAGAATTGTTAAAAGGGTGAACAAAAAACCCGGGAAGCATCCCGGGTTTTGATGAATCTTCGTTTTAATTATCGGCCTTTAACTATCAGCGCTTTCCCCTGGGATCGTAGAGGTAGTCGAAGTAATCAGGCTCAGTAGTCAGGGTTTTACTGAATTTCGGCAGTATGGCCCGGTATGATTCTAAGGCTTTCCAGAACTGATAAAAATCAGGATTGACGTTATACGCTTTCGCATATATGGCTGCCGCCTCGGCATCGGCTTCCCCTTTAATTCTCTCAGCCTCTTTATAAGCGCCCGAGCTTATGGAAAGGAGTTCTCTCTCCATATCACCCAACCATGCAGCTTTCTTTCCTTCTCCGTCGGAGCGGAAGGCCTGGGCGATCTGATTTCTCTCTGCTATCATCCGCCTGTAAACGCTTTCCGTAAGATCATCGGAGTATTTAATCTGGCGAATAATAATGTCGATCAGCTTAAGTCCGTACTGCGGGGTGATTAGGGCAGTTTCCTGGAACATCTCACCGGATAGAACAGAACGACCTTTTTTAATCTCCTCATAGACCACTTCGGTGAAACTTACTATAGATTCTTCTTCAGTTCCCTCTCCTCCGGCTCCTGTTGTCAGATATACATCCGTTCTCTCTATTTCGTTGATCACATTTGAATTCCTGACCGATTCTTTTAAGAGGTTTCGAGAAACAATCTTACGCACAGCGGAATCTATCACATCGTCCAGCCTGGAGTGTGCCTGTGTGATGGTACCTACGGATTCGTAGAAGAGCTTGGGATCCTTGATCAGCCAGCGCGCGGTAGTATCGACCCAGATGAACTGGTTCTCCTCCGTGGGGATCCTCTGGGCTTCTCCGTCCCAGGCCATAATCTTTTTAGGATATTTTACTACATTATCAATAAAGGGAGCCTTTATCTTCAAGCCGGCTTCGGTCTGCACATTGATTATTTTTCCAAAGCGTACAACAACAGCCTGTTGTCCCTCTTCGATAATATAGAAGGGGCCTGTAATAAGAAAGAGTATAATAATTACAGCAATAACAACTAATACGGTAACCGTTTTTTTCATTGGGCTACTCCTTGAACAGAACCGGTTAAGGGTTTAAAGGGCACAAAATTCTTGAGATTCTTGTCTATTAAGTCTGTTCCTTCCATATCCTTGAATACATCCTCAAACATCTCATAGTAGAGCCGTGTACGTGTCACGCTGGGATTTCTGTTGTATTCCGTTAAAACTTTTGTGAAGCGGGCGATATCGCCCACTGATTTATTGACTCTTTCTACGGCATATCCCTTGGACTCCGAAATTATCTTGTCAGCCTCTCCCTTGGCTCTTGGAATCGCCTGGTTGTAGGCCTCCTGCCCTTCCTTGATGAGACGGTTACGATCCTGGATAGCCTTGTTGACATCCTCAAACGCATTCTGCACCGGACCGGCCGGGGGCACGATATTCTGCAGCTTGACCGTTGTTACTCGAATCCCTAATTCATACCGTTCGAAGATCTCATTCATCCTGTCCTGGCCGAATTGCTCGACATTGGCACGTTCAGTACCGATAACATCTAAAATGGCCCTGTCTCCAACTAACTCGTTGATGACAGACTGCGAGATATCGCGGATTGTTTTATGCCTCTCTTCGACTTTAAAGAGCCAATTATAGGGGTCGGTAATACGGTACTGTATGATCCACTCCACATCGATAATATTCAGGTCGCCTGTGAGCATTATGGATTCATTTGGGAAGTCCTGGCCCGAGCGGATAGAAGTTACACCAGGCCTTTCCACCCGGAATCCGAACTCTTCTTTAAGAACCTTCTGGGTTGGAACGTTGAAGTTTCTCTCGATTCCGAAGGGGAGCTTAAATTGCAGGCCCGGCTCCGTGAGCCGGCTGAAATTACCGAATAACAGGACCACGCCCTGTTCAGTCTGATCCACTACAAAAACACTCGAGAAAGCTGCAATGATAACTAAAACCACGATAATTACCACAACCAGGGTTTTAGGACTGAGTTTTCCGGGCAATAGCCCGGGAGTTACATCTCGTTCACTCATGATTCCTCCTTTATAGTTTGTTTATATGTTAATTATTTCTGAGGCCGGCGTCAAGCTATATGTTTCAGGTGAGAGGCTTAGGCTGGGAAGAATGGAGTTTGAATTTTGAAAGCATATTTCCTATAATAATTCATGCTCTCCAGGGAACGAGTTCTTACTGCCTTAGCCCATCAGGAGCCGGACAGGGTACCAATTGACCTTGGAGGGTCTGTTGTAACCGGCATCAATGCCATGGCCTTTCAGAAGCTTAAAAGATATCTCGGTTTAAATGAGAAGCCCATACGGGTAAGCAATGTAATACTCCTTTTGGCAGAGGTAGAAAAAATATTCTTAGAGCGCTGGAAGATCGACGTTGTTCCGGTTAATCGTTACGAGGCCGGACCCGGGGTGCCGCTGGACGGAAACTGGAAACTCCATCCCTTGCCGGATGGCATTCCTGCTCTTTTTCCGGCTTCCTTCTATCCTGTAATCAAAGAAGACGGTTCCTGGGAGATACATGATCAAAATGTAAAGCTCTGCCGTTTAAGTCCAGGAAGCGGGTCCTTTGTTCCGGCTTATTTCCCCCTGGAGAAAGCCGGTATGGACGGGCTGGAAAGCTATGAGCTCCCGAAAATCAGCGATGAGGAACTGGATTATCTTGCCGTAGGTGCGCGCGAGCTTTACAGGAATACGGACTATGCGCTCTTTGGCTGGTTCAGCGGAAGTATCTTTGAACAGGCGCAATTCCTCTGCAGGTGGGATGGCTTCATGCTCCGGTTGGGAGCTGAGCCGGCCTTTGCCGCCAGGCTGCTCAGAAAAATTACAGATCGGGTGATTGCAGATTTGAAGCTGTATCTCCAGGCCGTGGGTAATTATATCCAGGTTATCGGATTCGGCGATGATCTTGGCATTCAAAACAGTCCCCAGATATCTCCGAAGCTCTTCCGAAAAGCGATCAAGCCGCTATTAAAGGAGATATACACCACATCCCACCGCTTAAGCCGGGCCAAAGTCTTTCTTCATTCCTGCGGCTCGGTGTATGACTTTATTGAAGATTTTATTGAGATCGGGGTGGATATTCTGAATCCTGTGCAGACATCGGCCTTTCACATGGAGCCTGAGAGGTTAAAAAAAGAGTTTGGAGAGCGTATTGCCTTCTGGGGCGGAGGCGCAGATGCGCAGAAAATACTACCGCTGGGAACACCTGATGAGGTGCGTAAAGATGTCCGCAGGCGGATTGAGATACTGCACGAGGGAGGTGGATTTGTCTTCGCCCCCATACACAACCTCCAGGCGGATATACCTCCTGAAAACATTGCGGCCATGTTTGAAGAAGCATCTTACGGGAGCAGATAGCTTAACTCTCTCTCCCGGTCCCACCGGGTTGCTTCCTGCTTGACTTGACTGGTGTGCCTCTGGGTTCGCCGGGATGCTATTATCTTGACTTACCCGGCAGGCCACTAAGTCCTGCAGGCTGCGTTTACCTTGACTTACCCGGCGATGAGAACATATAGTACACATACTATGAAGATGCTGATTACCTCTGCTCTGCCCTATGTAAACAATGTTCCCCACCTGGGAAATCTCATACAGGTGCTCTCTGCGGATGTTTTTGCCCGATTCTGCCGGCTTAAAAGATATGATACCCTCTACATCTGCGGAACCGATGAGTACGGCACTGCCACCGAAACTAAAGCATTAGAAGAGGGGATAACGCCCCAGGAGCTTTGTGAACGTTACTATAGTATCCATTCAGATGTATATAACTGGTTTAATATCGCTTTTGACAGTTTCGGCCGGACTTCCACCCCCAAACACACCGAGGTCACTCAGTCTATTTTCCGGAGCCTTGATAAAAACGGCTTCATCATTGAGAAGACAACCGAACAGACCTACTGTGAGAATTGCAAGCGTTTTCTGGCGGACCGCTACGTCCGGGGAACCTGTCCCAACTGCGGATATACGGAGGCAAGGGGCGATCAGTGCGAAAACTGCGGCAAGCTGCTGGATCCTATTGATCTCTTAGATTCTTACTGCGGAGTATGCGGAACCCCTCCCGTTGTCAGAGAGTCGGAGCATCTCTATATCAATCTTCCCAAAATACTTCCCAGGCTGAAGGAGTGGATGGATAAAGCCTCAAAGGACGGATTCTGGGCTAAAAACGCGGTCCAGATTACACAGGCCTGGATTCGTGACGGGCTTCATGAAAGATGTATTACCCGGGATCTCAAGTGGGGCATTCCGGTACCCAGGAAGGGATTTCGGGATAAAGTATTTTATGTCTGGTTCGATGCTCCCATCGGTTATATCTCCATAACTGCCAATTTAACCGATGAATGGGAAAGCTGGTGGAAGAATCCGGAAGAGGTACGGCTGTATCAGTTCATCGGCAAGGATAACATTCCCTTCCACACAGTTATTTTTCCTTCCTCCCTACTGGGTAGCGGGGAGAACTGGACCCTGCTGGATCACATGTCTTCTACGGAGTACATGAATTACGAGAGCGGTAAATTCTCCAAGAGCAAAAACGTCGGCATTTTCGGTACGGATGCACGGGAGACCGGCATCCCTGCGGATGTCTGGCGCTTCTACATTTTCTATAACAGACCTGAGAAATCCGATACTCTTTTCACATGGACCGATTTTCAGGAAAAAGTTAACGGGGAATTGATAGGCAATCTGGCAAACCTGGTCAATCGAACATTTACTTTTGTGGTGCGCAACTTTGAAGGCAAGTTGCTCGAAGCAGAACCGGATGGGAAGTTTTGGGCCGCGGTAAAAGACAAGGAAAAGGAGATTACAGAGGCCCTGGAACGGGTCGAGCTGAGAGGGGCATTCAGGAATATCTTTTCCCTTTCTTCTATGGGCAATAAACGATTTCAGGATGAAGAACCCTGGAGGACGGTAAAGGAGAACCCGGAGAAGGCTGCTTCTCTTCTTAGGGATTTGGTTTACCTGATTCGCGACCTGGCCATTTTGCTTCATCCCTATCTGCCGGAGACTGCGGATAAGATACATGCTTTTTTGGGCCTTTCCGGCATACAGTGGGAGCAGCTCGGACATTGCTCGGGTATTGTTTCTGTGAATAAGCCGGAGCTACTCTTCAAGCGCCTGGAAGATGAGCAAGTTGAGAAATATCGAAAGAGATTTTCAGGCGCCCAGACCTCGGAGGAGGCAAAAAAAGCCCTGGAACGCTTCCGCTGCCTGGTGGACCTGAGGGTAGGAAGAATTGCCAAAGTTGAGAAGCATCCAAAAGCGGATAAATTATATATCCAGACAGTGGATCTGGGTAATGAGATGCGTCAGATTGTCTCAGGCCTTGTTCCCTATTATAAAGAGGACGAGCTTTGCGGACACAACATTATTTTAGTAGCGAATCTGAAAGCAGCCACCCTAAGGGGGGTAGAGAGCCGGGGTATGCTGCTGGCTGCCCAGGATGATGATACAGTGGAGGTTATCTTTGTAGATCAGGCGAAGCCCGGGGACAGGGTAATATTAAGTGGAGATGATGAGACGGACCTCTATATCCCGGAAGAGATCGATATAGATGAGTTTTTCAGCATCCCCATTAAGGTTAAAGATTATCAAGTTTTTGTGGAGGGAACTGCACTGATGAGCGCAGGATCTCCGGTAACAGCGAAAAAAGTAAAAACCGGCAGGGTAGAGTAATTATCTTCTCACTGAAAGGGAAAACAAAAACATGCTGTCTGTTGAGCCTTTACATATTAAGGAATTGGATAAGAATCATGAGCTTCTCCAGACAGGATTCTGGGCGGTTTTTAGAGAGCAGTTTTCCTGGAAAGCCCATGCCTTCCGGTGTATTTATTCAGAAAAGGAGTTTAATCTCCTCGTTCTGACCCGAACCTTAAGATTGGGCCTAAGGCTTGCCTATGTTCCCCTGGGCCCGTGTATCGAGCCTGATCAACGCGATCTGAGGGGTGAATTTTTAATCGAATTGGGAAGAGCATTAGCCGGCTTCCTGCCGGGAGGAACCGTCTTTATTCGATTTGACCTTCCCTGGGGACAGGTCGGGAACGGCAATCTGCCGGAACCTCTTGATACTTCAAGCGGTCTCCGTAAGGCAGCTATGGATATACAGCCGCCCAATACAGTTCTGATCGATTTGGGAGCCACAGAAGATGAGATTCTGGCTGCCATGAAACCCAAGACCCGCTACAATATCCGTTTAGCTTGCAAAAAGGGCGTGGAAGTAGTGGAGGGAAGCCGGGAAGACCTAAAGGACTGGTATGCCCTCTACCGGGAAACGGCAAGGCGGGACCTTATTACACTTCACTCGTTTGAGTACTATAAAAGTCTGTTTGAGCTTTCCGATGCCTATTCTTCCGATACGGAAGCCGGAGTGCCTGCGGTAGTACTTCTTTTAGCTGAAGCGGAGGGAGAGCTTTTAGCAGGGATCGTTGTGGCATTCAAGGGCAGGGGAGCCAGGTATATGTACGGAGCCTCTTCCAGCCGCAAGCGGAACCTTATGCCCGGGTATGTACTTCAGTGGAGAGCTATCCAGTTAGCTAAAGCCCGAGGCTGTGAGACCTATGATCTCTTTGGAATTCCCCCGTCCAGCGATCCTGATCATCCTATGCACGGTCTGTACCGTTTTAAGACCGGCTTTGGGGGAGAAATATTCAACCGCTTCGGCTGTTATGACCTTCCTCTTTCATCTTTCCGGTACAGGATATTCAGGACAGCAGAGACCGCGAGGAAGCTATATTACCACAGAATAAGAAAGAGGCACCGGCATTAGGGCTAAGGAAATATTTTTCATTTTTTTTGCTTTTACACTTGAACTAAAAAGAGCGATAGGGTAATATACGGATTAATAACGCGTATTGCTTTACGCGTGTAAATTAAAAACAGGAGGTTTTAAAATGAAGAGGATTGTTATCCTACTGTTATGCTTGTTGGCAGCCGGCACCTTTCTCTTTGCAGGAGGAGCAAAGGAAGAGGCTGTTAAGCCTACCATAACAATGACAGTTCCGTGGGCAGGTCCGGAACTGGAACAGTTTCTCCCGGTTGTCAGAGCCTTTGAGGAGAAAGAGAATGTAAAGGTAAAATGCTTGACCTATAGGGGAGAGGACCTTTCCGCGGTGCTGCCGGCCCAGTTTGAAGCCGGTCAATCCCTTGGAGATATTATCTTTTTATGGGATTGGTGGGTTAAGAAGAATGATCAGCATGCCGTTGATTTGACTGATATCTGGGCACCTGTGAAAAGCGCCTATATACCGTCACCGGCAGAGGCAGGCGGAAAAGTGGTTGCTCTGCCCTATGTTATGGTTGCCAAGCCCGGATTCTGGTATCGTAGTTCTTTCTTTGAGAAAAACGGTCTCAAAGCACCTGCAAACTGGGATGAGTTTACCAGTCTCTTAAAGAAGATCGGCGGGATCAGCGGAATAAAAAATCCTATCGTAACCGGTAATGGAGTAGGCTGGCCGATCAGTGATGTAACTGAGCATTTTCTTATTACATTCGGCGGTGCGGAGCTGCAGAATAAGCTTATTGATAAATCGGTAAAATGGACCGACCCGCAAGTCCGGAAGATCTTCGAAAACAGAATAATTCCCCTCCTTAAAGAAGGCGCATTCAGTGATCCGGTCGAATGGACACAGGCAATCGAGCTCTGGTGGGGAGGCGAGTATGGACTCTACTTTATGGGAAACTGGATTACCGGCATGGTTGAAGATGCAGGTGATTTAGGTGTTTTTACTTTGCCCGGAGCTAAGGCAATGGTAACGGGTCAGGATTGGGCTTTCATCCCTAAATACAGCGAGAATATTGATCTTGCCAAGAAGCTATTTGCCTTCATGATAAGCAAGGAAGGAGCGACCATAAGAGCAAAGCAGGGGGGGAAATTGGTAGCTCGTAACGATATCTCCTCAAGCCTCTATCCGAAAGCCGACCAGGCTGTGGCTGAAGCGGTATCTAAAATGGAAACCACAGTTCTTGACTTAGACGATTCAATCGGCGGTGACTGGCAGAGGCTCTTCTGGGATCAGTTGAAGCTTCTCTGGGTAAGCCCCGATTCCTTAGATGATGTTCTTAAGAAACTGCAGGCAGGTCTGTAATAGGTTTTTAAGAATCCGGTATGAGGGTTGGGTTAATCCAACCCTCATTTCTTTTAGAAGAAGAAAATGGAACGTCGATTAAAGCACTGGGGAACAGGATATATTTTCATATTCCCGGCCGTAGTATTAATGGCGATCTTTATCGTCTACCCGGCCGTTAAGACACTTTTTCAGAGTTTTTTTGATGCCGGGGGGAACTGGGTTGGGCTAAAGAATTTCATAACCGTCCTGACCCATTATGAAACTATAGATCTTTCACGCTTTCCGAAAAAAGGCCCTCCCTGGGGCTCCTTAATCAATAATGCAATCTGGATTCTAATTCATCTGCCCGTTACAGTTCTGCTGGGGATGCTTTTTGCAGTTATGCTAAATAAAATAAAGGGCGGAGCGTTCATAAAATCAGTAATATTTTTGGGAATGGTGATTCCCATGATTGTCGGGGGAGTTATTATCCGCTTCCTGTTTGATGAGAACTCAGGGGTGGTTCCCCTGTTGATGCGCACTTTTGGAATTGAAGCCCTTGACTTTACCTGGACAGCCTATCCTCAAACAGCTCTAATGTCTCTTATCCTGGGTTCTATCCTCTTATGGACGGGATTCAGCCTGACAATGCATGCGGCCGGATTGTCAACAATTCCCAGGGAGATGTATGAAGCTGCTGAGGTAGACGGTGCAGGAATTTTACGCAAGTTTTTTTTCATTACAGTACCGATGCTGGCCCCCGTTACATCTGTAGTTATAGCAATGACTTTACTCTATGAGATTAAGATATTCGATATAGTTTATGCAGCCACCCTGGGAGGACCCGGGGGATCCTCTATGGTTTTATCCCTTCAGATGTACTTCTATGCCTTTCGCAGGCTGGATTTCAATTTAGCTTCAGCAGTAGCTACAATACTAACGCTTTTCACTTTGATTGTGGGTATATGGCTGGTGCGTAATACCATGAGGGGAGAGAAGAGATGAAGCAGATAAGAATTATGCCCGGTAGAATTGCTCACTACTCCCTTGCGTGGATAGTCGCAGTAATCTGGCTGGTTCCCTTTATCGGTATATTCATTACATCAATAAGTCCTTTGAAAGAGATTGTACACGGCTGGTGGGGAGTTAAGCTATCTTCAATCTCTTTTAAAAATTTCATCGGCGCCTGGTCCCATCCTACTTCACCAATTGGCCAGGGTATGCTCAATTCTCTCATTATAGCCGTTCCAGCCACTATTGTTCCCGTTTTTTTTGCATCTTCAGCAGCCTACGGAATACTCAGGTACCGCTTTCCCTTAAGAAAAACTATTTTTCTAATTACTCTCTTGCTGCTGGCTATTCCTCAGGCTATGGTTGCAGTCCCTCTTTTCCAGATACTGAAAAATCTAAAACTCATCAATTCTTATCTGGGTTTAATTATTGTCCACACTGCCTGGGGTTTACCCTGGATAATCCTGTTTATGCGCGGCTTTTTTTCAACTCTGCCAAGGGAAGTAGAGGAGGCTGCAAGCATAGATGGCGCCGGTCCCTTTAAAACCTTTTTTCGCATTATTTTACCCATGAGCTGGCCGGGCTTAGCTTCTGTGTCTTCACTACAGTTTACCTGGGTGTGGAATGATTTCTTTTTAGCCCTTATATTCATCTATAATCCGGTCCGAATGGTTGCCACTCAGAGAATTCCCCTCCTGAGGGGGCAGTATCACGTTGACTGGGGAATCCTCACTGCAGCAGCGCTTCTTATTACGTCAGTTCCTCTGTTAGTCTTTATTCTGCTGCAAAAGTATTATGTGAAGGGCTTCATCGGAATGGCTTCAAAGTAGTAGTATAAAACTGTATTCCAGACAGGGGTCTTTAAATGGAAAAGAGAACTGTTTCAGCTTTGGATGTGGCAAAAAGGGCAGGGGTCTCAAGAACCACCGTATCCTTTGTGCTGAACAACACCCCGGGCAAGCATATTTCCGAAAATACACGCCAGAAGGTGCTGAAGGCAGCGTCGGAGCTTAACTACATCCCCAATGAGACAGCACGTAATCTGGCAATGATCCGTCATTACTCGATCGGGCTTTTTATCTGCCATTCCCAATCAGTTTACTCCGATGCTTACATCATTAAGATGATTGAGGGAATGGCCCCGGTATTGAATAAAAACCGTTTTAGACTAGTGCTTCAGCCCCTAAAGGTACTCCAGGAGAACTACCTCCAGCTTGCCGAACAGGATAATATCGATGGTATTATTCTGCTGAACACTCATGATGATGATAAGGGGCTGGCAGAAATTATAGCGGCAGGTTTTCCCCTCGTTGTCATTGGAAGCCTTTCCAACAAGGATATCTTCCAGGTTGACATCGATAACGAGGAAGCGGCCCGGGAAGTCGTGAGCTACCTTGCTGATCTCGGACATAAAAAGATAGCCGTGATCACCAATGCTTCGTTGGTTTACTACGCCCCCAGGGACAGATTAGCCGCATACAGGGAGGCACTTCTTGCAGCCGGTTTGCCAATTCGAGAGAACTGGGTAAAGGTGGGAGATTTTTCCGAGGAAAGCGGGTACAGGGCAATGCAGGAGCTTTTAGCTGAACCTGACAGACCTACTGCGGTCTTTGCAGGCAATGATGTCATCGCCTACGGAGCGATCAAGGCGATCAAAGATGCAGACCTTAAAATTCCAGGGGATATTTCCATAGCCGGTTTCGATGACGATTACCTGTCCCGCTACCTTAATCCCCCATTAACGACAATGACCTTACCTGCTGCAGGCTTAGGCGCGGAAGCCGCCAGGCTCCTTATTGATCAACTTACAGGGCAAGCGCCGGAAGAAGCCCGTCAGCTTTTTCTTCCCACGCATTTTTCGATCAGGCAGACCTGCAAAAGACCGGAATAAGAACAAGGAAAAGCGACCCGACAGGAAGGTCTTTCATATCACTAAAGTGGGGCAGAAGGCCGTGTTGTCTTTCATCAAAAGATAAAAAATTAATCCTCGTGTCCTCTGCAGGTATCATAATTCGGACAGCTTTCAAATGCCATTTTAAACATCTCGTCTATAGCTTTCTTATAATCAGACAAAACCACCGTGTTTATATTGTAATATACATGATAACCTTTCCTGTTTGGGTCAAGAATGCCGATATTCTTCAGAACTTTAATATGTTGGGACGCCGCAGGCTGGGTAATTCCGAGCTTTTCGGCCAAATCGGCAACACAGAGCCTTTTTTCCATACCGGATGCAAGCATGCGTATTATTCTAAGCCTTTGCGTATCGCCGAGTGCTTTAAAGACTTCAGCAATCCTTCTTACTCTATCCATCTTGAAAATCCTATTAAGATAATAAGCAATTACTTAATATAATTTCTATGATAAATCTCTAAAAGTCAAGAAGATTTTAAATAATCAGTACGGCAGATAAACCAGTAAAAACCTACTGCAGAATCTGTGCCTGAGGTTTCACCATGCCTCACGGCTTCTAAAGCTATATTCTCGATTCTTTCCCTTTTATTGGTATATGTTACTCCGACTGCAAGCTTAAGGAGATACGCGGGGAAATGCCCTTTAAGCGCTTGCCAGAGAAGTGTTCTTCCCGGCGGATTGGTTTTTTGCAGGGCTTCAGCTACTTCTTCCTTATCAATATGAAGGGAATGCATGGCTCCGTATTTAGAATTTGTACGAGATAGTATTTCTTCACCCAGAATGATACCTGTAAGAAAATCATCACCCGAAGGAGTTAAGCCGGGCCCCAACCCTATCAGTGCTCCCAGGCCCTGAAGGAGAAAGGAATCTTCTTCCGTCTTCCGGATAATAAGATGTTCAAGGATCCTGGTACACCTCCCGGTGAATATGTTCTCTTCATTCTCCTTAAGAAGACCGAGCAGGCCGCCCGGCTTGCCTCTTTTAACAAGCACCTCTTTGAAAGCTTCAATATTATTAATACTGAAGCCTTTCAAATCAGCAGTGACGGCTCCTGACCATGGTATGGCTCCGTTTAGATTCACGAATAGATCTGCTGCTGCTATGGTACCCCTGGAATAGAATACTTTCCTTCCCCTTAGTTTTTCCGGATCACCGGGCCATTCTTTATTGTAAAATAATGAAGGGACCAAGATACTCATGGAGCTCATGGAACCAATTCGTGAGACTAGAGAAATGACGAGTCCGTTTGTGTTTAGAATATTTATGGCTTTGGGAAAAGCGGATAGGATCTTTCCTTCCCATTCAAGGTCATCGAGGAGAACTCCCACCCTTTCTGCCTTAAATAGATAAGAGGCTTCTGCATTAGTAGGAGTACTTTTGCGTAATGGCCTGAATAACATCGCTTATCTTAATAAAGATATTGGCCAGCTCAGGGTCAAAATGTTTACCCGCCTGCATCCGGATATATTGCAGGGCACTCTCTTCCGGCCATTTCTCTTTATAAGCCCTTTTTGATATCTGTGCGTCATAGACATCTGCCAGGGCAACTATTCTGGCCGGAAGGGGGATCTCCTTTTCTTTTTTACCCGGTCCAAATCTAATCCTTGTAGCATAAATATTATCGATCTTACCGGGATACCCTCTGCCGTCCCAGCGTTCATGATGATTTAGAGTTACTTCAGAAGCCGTCCTGTCCCAGGGAGAGCTGCTGTAGCGAAATAAACGGGCGCCATAAATTGTATGGCACCGCATCTTCAATTTTTCTATCCTGTCAAGCTCACCCGGCTTTTTCAGAATGATGTCGCTTACAGCTACCTTGCCTACATCATGAAGTATCGAGGCAGTGTGCAGGGTATCCTTAGTACTCTTTATTTCTTTAGAAGATACTCCGTGCGTCTGCGCCCAGTTCTCATACAGTTCTATGGAATAGGCTCCAACACGCTTGACATGCTGACTGGTTTCATAAGGATCCCGCAGCTCCGCCAGTTTCACCAGCCGCAGCACCATTTCCCGTGAGAGCTTGGCTTTTTCTATGGCATTAGCAGCATTGCGAGCGAACTGGTTTATATAGAGCTTGTCCTGCATGGAAAAAGGAATTACTTTTCCCTGCTCATTCTTGGAATTGATGAGCTGAAGCACTCCCAGCACCACATCATCACTGGTGATAAGCGGTACTACTAAAAGGGAGCGAGTATTGTATGATGTTTTGGAATCGAATGCAGGATTAAATGAATAGGAGACATCACTGTTAATATCATATACATTATCAATTAAAAGGGATTCGCCCGTGGCGGCTACATAACCTGCCACTGAATTTTTATTAATCTCAAGCCTTTCCCTGGAGTAGATGTACTTGTCCCTGGCTCTTCCCTGTTTTATAAGGGAATCATTCTGAACATAGCTGAAGTATAAGTGCTTGTGAACTGCAAGGTACAGTGTACCCGCATCTGCGTGCACAAAACTCCTCGCTTCGGAAAGAACCCTTTCTAAAAGTGAATCGAGGTCCTTGATATGATAAATGCTCTCGATGGTTTCGAGCAGACTATGAACATCTCTTTTTATCATGACCGGGGCACCCGGCGCCGGGGCATTCATTATTTGATCTACTTTTTTTATAAATGCCATAGATGATAAGGTTATTCTTTTTTATTATAAGGTGCAAGAGCTTCCTTCCCCCATGGAGAAGAGGAAGCTTGCGTTTAAAACAGCTTGGAGAAATCGATGATCGGTATTTGTAGAATGAAGAACACCATCCAGGAATATGCCTGGGGATCAAAGACGGCTATACCCGAGCTGCTGGGTGAGCCATCGCCTTCGCGTTCGCCCCAGGCTGAGCTCTGGATGGGGGCTCATCATAAAGCGCCTTCTTTAATCATTATAGGTGAGCGTACCGTTTCACTTCTTGAGCTTATCCGTCAGGATCCGGTTTCCATACTGGGAAAGCTTGTGGCTGAGAAGTTTTCAGGCCGGCTCCCATTCCTCTTCAAGGTGCTCGCTGCAGGCCGGCCGCTCTCCATACAGGCTCATCCTAATCTCAAGCAGGCTAAGGAAGGCTTTAAACGGGAAAATGAACAGGGCATTCCTTTAGACGCCTTCAACCGGAACTACAGGGACGGCAATCATAAGCCCGAGATAATATCGGCTCTCACAGATTTCTGGGCTTTGAACGGTTTCAGACCCCTGGATACAATACTGGAACTGCTGGGGCGCATGCAGTGCAGAAGCCTTAAGGGAGAAATGAAAAGATTACGCACAGATGCCGGCGACCGGGGGCTTCAAAAGTTTTTCCATTCACTCATCACGCGCACTGATGATGATAAGAGCCGGCTGGTTGATGAAGCGGCAGCTTATGCGGCTGCTGCTTTTAAAAAGGGGGATAACAATCCCGTGTGGAAGTGGATTCTAAAGCTCAATAAAAGGTATCCGGGAGATATAGGTGTTCTCTGTCCGGTTCTTCTTAATCTTGTGTGTCTGAAACCAGGGGAGTCGATGTTTTTACAGGCCGGGAAAATGCACGCCTACTTAGAGGGTGCAGGAATAGAGCTGATGGCCAATTCGGATAATGTGCTGCGGGGGGGCTTAACACCTAAACATATCGATGTGCGCGAGTTGTTAAAAATCCTGGATTTTTCAGGCGGAAAAATAGAGCTTTCCCCCCAGGAAAATCCGGTACCGGGAGTTAAGGTATATATCACTCCGGCCGAGGAGTTTGAGCTGACCGAGATTACAGTTGCCAGTACACAGGATTATACCAGCGGGAGGGATAGGAGCATTGAGCTTATGATCTGTGTCCATGGCGAGGCGGTCGTCGTGGATTCTGAGAAGAAAGGGGAGCTCTCCATAGTTAGGGGAACCTCAATCATGATACCTGCATCGGTAAAAGAGTATATCATAAGAGGGAATGCTAGAATCTATAGGGCTTCCGTGCCCTTTTAGATAGTGCGGCCGGTGCTTAGGGCCTATCGGAGGCGATAATATCGTTTGAATTGTAAGGCAATATCAGTCAATCTACTGCTCCCTGAGTAAGACCCCTTATTATATGGCGCTGGAAAACGAAGTAGAACAATAGAATTGGCAACGCAGCAAGGGGAAGAGGCCAGCTTCAATACCTGACTCTACTATGTTCGTGCTGTACCAACTGCCCTGGATAAACATAGCGGTCTTACCGGCCATGAACAAAGCCGGATCATCCGAACCTTTTAATCCGGAGAATCATTCGTAGATGCCACTTAAGTGGTATTTAACAATCTGGTAGCTCCATTATATGCCCAGCCGAATCTTTGCTGCCAGCCCATAGTGGTCGGATGGGAACAGTCCCCTTTTATCCGGTCTGTTCGCCGTTAACCTGCTGTCCAGAATTTTCCAGGCTGCTCCTTCTCCCTCTGAGTTTATGAAGACATAGTCAATTCGGGAAGCCAATTTATCTATCACACGATAAGTGAGGCCTTCTTCTCCTCCATGGATCTCTCTCCAACAATCGTGAAACGCCGTTTTCTTTCCATTAATGTAAGTCTCGCCCAGCATAAAACGTATTGACTTCTGATCCGGCGGGGCATTAAAGTCTCCGACAATGATCTTTGGCAGATTGCTTTTAAATCGCCGTATGAAATCTACTACTTCCACGATACTATGATCGCGGCACTT
Source organism: Spirochaetales bacterium (assembly GCA_030615505.1). GTDB lineage: Bacteria > Spirochaetota > Spirochaetia > SZUA-6 > DRHE01 > JAUWZD01. The sequence continues at coordinate 37,805 of JAUWZD010000023.1, forward strand.
TTCACTAAGGGAAAGATGTGTATTAAAAAAGTGAAGCGGCCCCACAGGCAGCTCGATTTCAGCCCTTAAAACTATCCGCTGATGGCGCCAGTCACGAGGCTCATTGGGATTACGGGAAAGCTTAAGATGATCAAAGCTCAAGATACTGTGCATCGCCATTGTAGCCAGTCCCTCCCATCGGGTTTTACCATCAATTTGGGCCCTCTCGAAAACGAAATTGTACCCAGGAAGCCTTTCAGCAATTTGCTCGGCCTGATTCTTCCCTTCATTATCAAATTGTAAGTCGCTCCGAATTTCCTGAAAACCAACAATATCGGGATTCTCTTCCCTCACTGCTTTGATAATCAGCGGTAATCTTTCGCTCCACGGATCGTTATAATTCCAGATATTCAGAGTCATCACCTTGAGTGTAAATCCATTTCTTCTCAACACTTATATCCTTAATAAAAAATATATGAACGTGCTCCACATAAATACAGCGTGAGTACGCCCATAGATTTCAAATTCGCCGGCAGTTCTCCTCATTATTTCCTGTAAATCTTCAATCGATCCAGTTCTTTTTGCACAACCTTGGTTCCTGCATCGAGAGCTTCCGTTGGCTTACTCCATTCAGATATAAGGGCGGCCTCGGGATATTCCCTGTCAAGAAGCTGTCTTACTTCCCGCTACATCAGAATGATCTACAGGTAGCTGCCAGGGTTTGCCTGGATCGGGATGGGCAAAACCATAATTGAGTGACGGCTGGCAGTAAAAGTAATTCGAACCCCGCAGTCTTCTTTTCCCCAGACGCTTTCTGTTCAGATATACCAATTAGTGTATTTGTTTTTTATTGCTTTACAAGAGTCTTTGAACCAGGGATGCTCAATCGAGGACTACTTTGATTACCTTCATTTTTACCTCTTTAAAAAGAATTTTTAAATCCGCATTCGTACCGTACCGGGGAGCTACACTGTAATAATCGGATATATCATAGCCGGCATCCTGAAATGGCGAGACAAAACAGCGGAATTGAGCCACTTCGGACACTTGGGATAGGCTAACTGTGGATAACTCATGACGGTTTCGCTTAGAGGATTATAGAGAAGAAAAAAGAGCCTTATACAATAAACCATCTTCAGAAGGAAAGTATGCACAATTAAGCCTCCAACTTCGGAGCATTGGATAGGAGTAATCTTTCAGCTTCAGCGGACCAGAGCCCGTTATGGCTGGATGCGATCTCAGCCAGTTCTTTAAACAGGGGCTCGGTTTTCCCTTTCTCTTCAAAATTACTAATAGCCGTCAGTTCAAGATCAATATGGGTATATATCAGTTTTTTCCCGCCCGGAATTTTAGGAAGGTTTAGCGTAGTATCAATGACTGCGTTTAAGCCCCCGATATGAGTGATCATGGTTGAGGGATTGATCTGCCCGGCAGACATAAGCTTTAAGGCGTCAATCATATCATCCGTATTCCCCCCGCTTGTGCCCACGATGTGGGTTGAATTGTAGTGCACATTGTAGAAGTTAAGCTCAGCTCTAAAATCGGGATTTGTGGGGCCTGCGAAGAAATTCAGGCATCCGTTGCGCCCTAAGATCCTGTCGGCGCTTTCTACCACTGCTTTTACAGGGGCAAAGACAAAGACATCATCATAGCCCTGGTCCCCGGTAAGAGAGAGGAGGCGATCCTCTACCTCCTCCATATCTTTGGTGTTTATGAATACAAGCTCAATTCCCTCCTTACCCGCTTCCTCTGAAGGGAATAAGTTCTCTGCCCGCTTCATGCGCTCCTTATCGATATCGGTTACAATCAGACGAGCCGGTTTTCGATCTGCATGAAGGGCGTAATCAATTGCTCCCAGTCCCATGGGCCCTGCTGAAGCCAGCATGGCCATATTGCCCCCTTCCACTATGCCCATATGATGGGTATAGGAACCGGGCCTGGTGTGATAGCTAGCCTTAAATGCTCCGATAAGGCAGGACATGGGCTCAGAGAGAGAGGCGGGGAAGTATCCTTTGCCCGTATACTCAAGCAGGCAGCTGCACTCCATAACCTCGTTTGGGATGATGATATGTGTAGCGTCTCCCCCGATATACCGGTAGGAGTAGCCGGGAGCACCAAGGCTTCCCTTATAGTTTAAGGCAGGTTGAATAGAAAACTTCTGTCCCGCTTTAAAGGATTTGCTCCATTTTCTCCCGACTTTTAGAATTCTGCCACAGAACTCATGCCCGATAATGGTTGGATTTTTATCTATATCCTGCGGTACTCGCTTATGATCCGTTCCCTGCTTGGCCGCTTTATAAGAGGACATACAGATGCTGTCGGATACAACTTCAGCCAGGATTTCATCCTCGCCCATAGAGGGTAAATCAAACTCCTCCAATCTTAAATCGTCTTTTCCGTACAGGCGTACTGCCAGTGTTTTCATGATCGTCTTCCTATTTCTTTGAATTTTTGAATGCGCTGACCAAGGTCCGGATATTTTGATACAGTGCTTTCAGAGAACATTCCCTCTTCCATATTCCGTGTAGCGCTCCGTTCATGACCGATCAAGGCCCAGGTGGAGTCAATAAGATGTTTAAACTCAGGGAGCTCGAGAGCCTTGCAGGTGAACGACTGGCGGGGTGAGTTGATATCTTCACCGCTGATCTGAAAGAAATTATACTTCTCGCACAGCCTTATAACCCGTTTCAACTGATCCGGGCTGTTCCTGGTGGGCATGTAAGTGACTGCCTGAAAACCGAGGTCCTTGATTGTTTCGAAGAGCAGGTACAGATACTCATCTTCGAATTTCTGGCTTTTTTTATCTCCGGTGACTGAGTCTGTGATATCCCCAAGATAGGCATAGGCGGAGATAGCCCCGATTTTCCGGAAAAACTCCAGGGTCTCCCTGATATCGGGACATTCCGCTTCAGCCTCTATATAGAAATCCTCCATAAACCCGCTCTTTAAGACACCCAGAAGGTCATAGGCATAGTATTCATTGCTTAAATCTTTTAAAAACCCTTTAACCCCGGGCTTCAGTTTTAGATGAAGTTTTTTCTCTAAGAAAGAGACGAGCTTTTCCCCTCTGCCAATTAAAGCCATAAGCTTGTTTGCTAAAGCGAACAGGAGATGCCGTTCCGTAATGCTTCCTCCCTCATTATATTTGGAAAGGGGTATAACATCCTTATCAAAATCAAGCTGTACCCCGTAAGGTTTAAAGATACAGTTGAGCCTCTCGGTCATCTGGCGGTTTCTCTTATTCCGTTCAACAATATATGGAGCAAAATATTCGGCTACTGCCTGAATCCGGGTGTGAGGTATGCCGTGCAGTGCAATATAGGCAAGCGATTTCTGATCCGGATGATTGATGCGCCTGCCCATCAGAGAGGTTTTAGAAAAATCCGTCCTGCATTCCAGCCCGATAGTGGTAGCAAGGCCAATGATCTTACCTGCCTCAATAAACTCTTCGGCCCCGCTTATGGAATCATGGTCCATAATCCCTGCAGTGCTTAAGCCTGCATGAGCACTGAGCCAGACAGCTTTTGCGGGAGAATATGGGGAGAAGGAGTAGAAGGTATGAATGTGATTGTTCACCTCATTACCCCTCTTCCTCTTATGTATGAGATTTTGAAGAGCTTTAAGGCGCACACTTCTGTCATGGTGGTTGAGGTTTTCGACTAAAGTGTGAAAATCGCTCATAGTTTTTAATTTATTCAATTGTATAAATAATATAATAAAAATCAAGCTCTTTATTGACAATAAAAGTAAAAAGTAATAAAAATGAAAGAGAAATGAAAGAGTAATTATGTTAAATGCAAAGCTTACTGAAAGAGAAAAAATAATCGTCCGCTTGCTGTCACAGGATTCAGCCATTTCTGTCTCACAGATGAGTGACCAGCTCGGTGTTTCTACAGTGACAATACGCAGCAATCTCAACAGCCTGGCCCGGAAGGGGATCATAATGCGCACACGGGGTGGCGCCTCCCCTGCGTTCCACCCTAATGTGGTTGTCCGTCAGGGATTAATGACCCCTGAGAAGAACCGCATCGCACGTGCGGCGGCAGCTTTAGTCGATGATGGGGATACCATTATGATAGAGGCAGGCACAACAACCTCTTTAGTTGCCCGATATCTGTTGGGCAAAAGGGATATTCGCATCGTCACAAACTCTACTCTGATTCTTACATTTGCCCGGACCAATCCCGGGATCCATTTAACCGTGGTCGGGGGAGAGTTCAGACCGGCTACCGAATCCTTGGTAGGGCCACTTGCCTTAAAAGAGCTGGATCGATTTCATGTACGTTTAGCCATTGTTGGCACGGACGGCCTTACAATGAACAACGGCCTGACAGCACATCTGGTCGAAGGCGCTGAGATTGTCCGAAAAATGGCTGAGCGTTCAGAGACTACGGTTTTAGTAGCAGATTCTTCAAAGTACGGGAAGAGGGGCTTTGTAAAAGTCCTCCCGGTTACCGATATGGATAAGCTTATTATTGATAAAGGCTTGAGCGAAAAGGCTTTACAGGAATTAGACGAGGCGGGAATAGAACTGATTCTGGTTTAAGGAGATATAATATGGCTAAAGAGATCATCATGCCCCGGCAGGGACAATCCGTGGAAACCTGTTTAATTCTGGAATGGAAGAAGCAGGAGGGGGATGAGGTTAAAGCCGGCGATGTCATCTGTGTTGTTGAAACGGACAAGGCCAGTTTTGATATTGAGGCTCCTGAAGACGGCGTTCTGCTTAAAACTTTTTTTAAAGAAGGTGACGATGTTCCTGTACTGACCGGGATTGCAGTTATTGGGAATAGGGGAGAGGACATTTCCTCATTCCTGGAAGTGAAGGCTCTTTCTGAACCGGATCTCTTAAGGCCAGAGGAAATAGCTCTTTCTACAGCCCGTGCAAAAAGGAATATAAGGATATCTCCCAGGGCCCGTAAACTGGCTGCTGAGAAGTCTGCCGACTGCTCTGACATAACAGGCACGGGCCCCGGGGGGCGCATTATTGTAAGGGACATAGAGAATGCCCTGGGTCTGGGTCTTGGCCAGGGTCTTGGCCAGGGGGAGAAAAAGAGGCCGTTTGCAGTCTCTTCTGTTACAGCTCCCCTTTCAGGAACCGCTGATTTTCCGGGACATGTTGAAGAAATTGAGGTAAAGGGAGTGCGTAAGCTCATTTCTGAGCGTATGCTCTCATCACTGCAGACCACTGCACAGTATACCCTTAACATCAGCGCCAGGGCCGGGGGTCTTCTGAGGTACCGCGCAGAGTTGAAGCAGAGTCCGGAAGAATTAGATCTTAAGACAATAACAATAACGGACATGATCCTGTTTGCAGTATCCCGCCTGTTGACCCGGTATAAAGCTATAAATGCTCATTACCTGGGAGAGAAGATCCTTCAGTTTCAGCATGTCCATTTGGGCCTGGCCGTAGATACCCCCAGGGGTCTTATGGTTCCGGTGCTTCGCTTTGCCGACCGGCTCAGCCTGAAAGAAATTTCCGAAGAGGCTAAACGCCTGAGCGCCTCCTGTTTTAAGGGAAGGATTACTGCTGAGGAGCTGAATGGAGCGACCTTTACCCTTACCAACCTGGGCAGTCTTGGGGTGGAATCCTTTACTCCTATACTTAATCCTCCTCAGGTAGGTATTTTAGGTGTAGGCAGCATACAGCTTAAACCGGTTCAGAAAGAGGAGAGAGTCGAGTTTGTACGTTCCATATTGCTGTCTCTGACTTTGAACCACCAGGTGGTTGACGGGGCGCTTGCGGCCCGATTTTTAAGAGACCTGGCTCAGGCCCTGGAACAGCTAAATCTGTACCTGGCAGTTTAATTTGATCATTTCAGTCTGAAAGGAAGGTTAAGATGCCCAGATCAATATTAGTGGATCCGAAAGAGGTAAGAAAAGAGGGGAAACTCCGTATCAGGGATATTCCCCTCAATCAGTATAAACCTGACCCTGAAAAAGAGATCAAAGAGTTCGGTAAAAAGCGGCTTGTAAAGGCATATCAGGATATGCTCCTTATCCGGGAGTTTGAATCCATGCTGAACAGTATCAAGACCCGGGGGGAGTATCAGTCCATAGAGTACAACCACAAGGGACCGGCCCATCTCTCCATTGGGCAGGAATCAGCAGCAGTGGGGCAGTGCATGCATCTAGAGGTGGAAGACTATATATTCGGCTCTCACAGGAGCCATGGTGAGATACTGGCCAAATGCTTTTCTTCTGCTGATAAGCTGGATGAATCTGAGCTTAAGAGGATTATGGAAAGCTATATGGGCGGCTCTACCTTAAAGGTAGTGGAGAAGGGACATCGGGGAACGATCAGGGATCTGGTCATTGATTATATTCTCTACGGGGTTTTAGCCGAGATATTCGGCAGGGAAAATGGATTTAACAAGGGATTGGGTGGGTCTATGCACGCCTTTTTCGCTCCCTTCGGGAGCATGCCGAATAATGCCATTGTGGGGGGCTCCGGGGATATCTCCGTAGGCGCAGCTCTGTTCAAGCGCATCAATCGAAAGCCCGGTATCGTAATCGCAAATATCGGCGATGCCTCCTCAGGCTGCGGCCCGGTCTGGGAGGGAATCATGCTTTCCGCAATGGAGCAGTACCGGACACTTTGGGATAGTGATCTTGGGGGAGCCCCGCCCATTCTGATTAATTTTTTCAATAATTTTTACGGCATGGGAGGTCAGCCGGGGGGCGAGACCATGGGATTCAAGATACTTGCCCGCCTGGGGGCAGGGATCAATGAAGAGGCCATGCATGCAGAGCGCGTGGACGGGTACAACCCCTTAGCCGTTGCTGATGCTGTAAGACGTAAAAAGAAGATACTGCTTGCAGGAAGAGGTCCTGTGATGCTGGATATCATCACCTACCGGTTTTCAGGGCATTCTCCCTCCGATGCCTCTGCTTACCGGACCAGGGAGGAGATTGCCCTATGGCAGGAGCAGGACTGCATTGTTCAGTATGGAAGTTTTCTTAAAAATCAAGAGCTTATGGATGAGACCGATCAAGAGGCCCTGAAGAATGAAGTAAAAAAGAAAATAAAAAAAGCATTGGAACGTGCAGCTTCCTTAGAGATCAGCCCGCGGCTGGATATGAAAGAGGATCCTATCGGTGGGCTTACCTTTTCCTGCGGGGTGCGGGAGAGAATGGCCGAGGGAGAGCCGGAGGTACTACTGCCATACGAGGATAATCCCAGGCTCAAAGCGAATAAGAGGAAATCCCGCTCCGGAGTGGATGATAAGGGGAATCTGCTGCCCAAAGCCCGGGTAATTTCCTACCGGGATGCCTTGTTCGAAGCCATGCTCCACCGCTTCTATATTGATCCCACCATGGTTGCCTTTGGTGAGGAGAACAGGGATTGGGGGGGCGCCTTTGCCGTATACCGGGGACTCACAGAATGCCTTCCCTATCACCGCCTGTTTAACACACCGATTTCTGAAGGGGCTATTGTAGGCGCTGCAGTTGGGTATGCCTTAAGCGGAGGTAGGGTGGTGGCTGAGCTTATGTACTGCGATTTTATGGGACGGGCAGGAGATGAGATCTTCAATCAAATGGCCAAATGGCAGGCCATGTCTGCAGGTGTGCTCACCATGCCTCTGGTACTGCGTATTTCGGTCGGCAGCAAGTACGGAGCCCAGCACTCCCAGGATTGGAGTTCCGTAGCTGCTCATATCCCGGGATTGAAGGTTATGTTTCCCGCAACTCCTTATGATGCAAAGGGTATGCTCAACCTTGCCTTAAGGGGTACGGACCCGGTAGTCTTTATTGAGAGCCAGAGACTCTACGATATAGGAGAGATCTTTGAGCCCGGTGGTGTTCCCGAGAGCTACTATGAGATTGAAGAGGGAGAGCCGGCTTTAAGGCGTGAAGGAAGTGATCTGACTATAGTGACTATAGGTGCTACACTCTACAGAGCCTTGGAAGCCGCTGAACTGCTTGAAGAAAAGTACGGCCTGTCCGCGGAGATTATTGATGCCCGCTTTATCAATCCCCTGAACCTGGAAATGATTATAGATTCGGTTGAGAAAACCGGTAAAGTTGTTCTAACATCCGATGCATGTGAAAGGGGATCATTTCTGAATACCCTGGCTTCCCAGATTACCCAGGCAGCATTCGATGCGCTGGACGGCCCGCCGGTTGTGGTGGGGAGCCGGAACTGGATTACCCCGGCAGCGGAGATGGAAGAGTTCTTCTTTCCCCAGAAGGAATGGATCATCGATGCCGTCCATGAGAGGCTTTTGCCCCTGCCCGGTCATCAGGTCAGCACAGACCAGTCCTACAGTGAAATTTTACGCAGAAGCCGCATGGGTGTATAATTAAGGCATATAATGAAGCCACATAAAGTGAAACCAATGGAAATCGGTGTTATAAACTCGATGGAGAGGGAAGAGAATATCTTTACACATGTTGCAGAGTTCGGCCTTAAGGTCTGCCATCTCGTGAACTGGAATGAGAAGATCTGGACCAATGCATGGGCTGAGCGTGTAAAGTGGGAATCGGAGGAGACGGATGTCCGGGTTTGCGCCCTCTGGGCCGGTGTGCCGGGACCTGCGGTGTGGAACCTTGTGGACGGGCCTAAGACCCTTGGGCTGGTGCCGCCGCGATACCGGAATAGACGCATTAACGCGCTTAAGAGAGCGGCTGACTTTGCAAAGAAAATCCGTGTGCCGGCAATAATCACGCACTGCGGCTTTATACCGGAGCTTACCACACACCCGTACTACGAGGGGGCTATTGAGGCGATCCGCGAGGTAGCGGGGTACTGCGCCGGGCAGGGAATCGAGTTCTGGTTCGAAACGGGACAGGAGACGCCGGTTACGCTGCTGCGCGCAATTGAGGACATCGGTACGAACAACCTGGGAATCAACTTAGACCCTGCGAACCTTATCCTATACGGCAAGGCCAATCCCGTCGATGCGCTGGACGTGTTCGGAAAGTATGTAAAGAATATTCATGCCAAAGACGGGCTCTACCCCGAAAGCGGTCGCGAGCTCGGGAAAGAGGTTCCTATAGGAAGGGGCAAGGTCAATTTCCCGGGGCTTCTTAAAAAGCTTAAAAATCTTGGCTTTAAGGGAGAGATCATTATTGAACGCGAGATCTCGGGCCCAGAGCAGGTGAATGACATTCGCAGAGCTGTTAAGGACTTAAGCCGATGGGTGAGTATACTGAAGTGATTATTGATAGTAAAACTTAAAGATAGTAATAATTAACCCCTGTTTTCCCATCGCAGATTACATCCGCAACCTGATTTTTACACGCTAAAATCCAACAAAACATTTTCGGGCGCTGGACTTTAAAATTTCTTGCTAAAATAACAAGATTTTAAGGTATGATAGCATAAAGGCAATTTCCATTGATAAATTGGATCGCAGGCAGCATTCTGGCAATAGCGGTATCGATAAGGTTGCATACGGAAGGATTGAGGCAAGCTGTTTTCAAAACCTATGTTATGGCTGAATAAGGGTTCCATCGAGCGTTCGCTTCCGCATTAAATTATCCACATATTTCATCATCTTAATGGACCTCTTTACTATTCTATTTAACAGATTCTATCCGTGACAGTCAAAGACACACGGTTGATTAACGATCGCTTAAGAAGCATTATAACGAAAAAAGATTGTAACGGTTATGTTTTCAAGTTCCGGGGAAGGAGGTAATGGTGAAATAGGCTTCCATGAAGGTACTACACAGACAGTATTGCAAGGCTATTTCTGCATATACTGCGAAAAAAGAGATTCTTGCCGTGTTTGGGTGTAATATTTTGCAGAAATATTTTTTTGTAGCTAATACACCGGCATGTGTGCATGTTACTTACTAGTTAGCCGAATTTCAGATATATAAATATCGATTGAGAGATGGCGATGCAGAAAATCCAGCGTCAGATCATTGCACTTGGAGGCGGGGGCATGTCAATGGAACCTGAGGAATCCGCTCTCGATCTCTATGTTCTTGCTCAAACACACAACTCTTACCCTGCGGTTTGCTTCTTGCCGACCGCAAGCGGTGATGCTGACAGTTACATAGCGAAGTTCTATTCCGTCTTCTCGCGATATACCTGCCGCCCTTCTCATCTCACGTTCTTTCAGAGGACGCCTGATCTGAGGACACATCTTCTAAAACAGGATGTGATCTATGTTGGTGGTGGCAACACCAGGAGTATGCTTGCGGTTTGGCGCGAGTGGGCGCTTCCTAAGCTTCTCAAGGAAGCATGGGAATCAGGTGTGATATTGGCTGGCATCAGCGCGGGAGCAATCTGCTGGTTTGAGCAAGGGCTGAGCGACTCTGTGGCAGGTAAATTTATTGTTCTAGACTGTCTCGGTTTCCTCGAGGGGAGCTGCACTCCTCATTATGATGGTGAGCCTGAGCGCCGATCCGTGTTACATAAACTTCTCCTGAAACGGGAGATCCTCCCAGGCTATGCCATCGATGATGGAGTAGCGATCCACTTTGTTGGCCTAGAGGCACAGCGAGCTGTTTCGTCTAGGCCGAATGCGAAGGCCTATCGGCTTTTCGAAACGAATAGCTCTATTGAAGAAGTGCCGATTGATGTTGAGTATATCGCCGAGGAGAAATCCGGATAACCTCTAGCTGCTCGTGCCAAGGTAAATCTGAAACCTGACAATTCTCCCGCCATGAGCATGACTAAACGGTCCAGGCCTACGGCGATTCCGCCGTGAGGCGGCGGCCCGTACTGGAAAGCCTCCATAAGAAATCCGAAGCGCCTTTTTGCATCTTCTTTAGAAATACCTATGATATTGAAGATCCTCTGTTGAAGCTTAAGATTATGAATCCTGATAGAACCGGAACCGAGCTCTGTGCCGCTGCAGATAAGATCGTATAGATCACCCATAACGGCTCCGGGATCCTTTTCTAAGTCGGGAATGAATTCTTCCTGCGGAATTGTGAACATATGGTGGGCAGGCTCCCATTTATTCTCTTCTGAGTTCCATTCAAAGAGGGGAAAGTCGGTAATCCAGCAGAAATTGAACTCGTGCGGATCGTAGAGCTTTAATTGCCGGGCAAGCTCGCTTCTTACTGCACCTAAGGCTGTACAGGCCTTTTTCCATTCGGCTCCAACCAAGAGGATTAGATCACCGGGTTTTGCATCCAGAGTGTTTAAAATCTCCTGCTGAAGGGAGCTGTAGAAGCGTGAGATTCCTCCCTCTAATCCGCTTTCACTCACCTTCATCCATGCTAGGCCCTTAGCGCCGTACACTCTTGCTGTCTCTTCAAGTTCGGAAATCTTTTTGCGGAAGAAATCGGCTGCCTTTGATGCTACAAGGGCTTTAACAGTTCCTCTATTTTTAATTACCTGCCTGAATACCTCAAACTTACCCCTGGCGGCCGGTTTATTAAAATCCTTAAGCTCCAGACTGTAGCGCAGATCGGGTTTATCCAAGCCGTAGCGGTTAATAGCCTCTTCGTATGAAAGCCTTGTAAAGGGAACTTTAAACTCAATCTTTAGTGTCTTACTGAAGATATGGTTGAAGAGCCCCTCCATATTTCAGACGGCCATAACTTCGGTTCCGCTCGCCCGAACCAAAGGTATTCCGCCGCCGGCTTCCGCCCGCCTGTACCAATCCTGACTGCAGGTATGAGTACTTTAGACCTTTCTCCTGTAAAGGATTCTACTTCTGCCCGTCCTGCTCGCAGAAAAGGACCCTTCTGTTCTCGGAGTACATGAAGGAACAGCTACTGCTCTCCTTACCCCACCGGCAATTCGTCTTTGCTTTGCCTCGAATTTTGCGCCCATATTTTCGGCACAACCGCCGTCTGTTCTCGGAAATCAGTCGACTGATCTTCGCCATCATCGGGCGGTTTTACAACAAGGCGGCTAAGAAGCGCATCATGACCGGGATGGTCCTGGCCTACCAATCAGCGGGCGAGTTTTTAAAATTCAATCCCCACTTTCACTGCCTGGTATTAGAAGGCGGCTTCGATGAGAACGGCAGGTTTGTGCATATCCCCTTCGGAAATCTCCACAGGATGTCGGAGTACTTCCGCAGGGTTATCATCAAGTTCTTCTTAAAGAAAGAGCTTATCAGCGCCAGGTTAGCCACCAGCTTGATCAATTGGAGGCACTCTGGATTCAGTGTCGATTCATCGGTACGCATCGCCTCCCTTTCCGACAAAGCCAGGGAAGCCCTCTCTCAGTACATCGCCCGCCCCCCTCTATCGTTGAAGAAGATTAACATCGAGGACAATGGCGAGGCCACGGTGATCTCCTACACCTCCAACAACGACTTCTTCAAGGGAAAGACCGAGACCTTTCCCGTGACGCGTTTCCTCCTGGAGCTCACGCAACACATTCCGCCTCGCGGATCACAA
>JAUWZD010000107.1 GCA_030615505.1 Spirochaetales bacterium
CATATTTCCCGGTTTCCATATTTAAACTATATATCCGGGAAGTGAAATTCTCTATCGCAGTCGTCTGTTTAGTGGATTCATCGATCGTATTATGATAATAGTGAAGCATCAGATATAGAAGAGGCTGCTTCAGATCAGGAATCATCCTGGCTACAGAAGTAATTACCTCCTCCCGGGACTCATAAATTGGGAGATGCATATGGTCAATCTCCACATTATAGAGCAATGTACCCTCCTCGGAATACCAGAAAATTATCCAGGCCTGTGGTATGCGGCAAATTACTACCAGATCATTATTTACAGTAATATAGATACGGTCAATGTATGGAAACGGGGACCCGCCCAGACCTTCCTGACCTATAAACTCAAGCTGGTTCCCATGGCGGTCGAATCTTAAGATAACTTTATCAAGTATAACTCCTAATTCCTTATCTTTAACCTGACGATCTTCAGGAACTATATCCTCAACATAGACTCGCTTTTTACTATCAACAACAAGCTCACCAATTGAGATCAGAGGATATGGAAGTGCCTTTCGCGTGGAGGCCATATCTTTAGAATTCGTTGAACTAAAAGATACGGGCTGTGGATTTTTTTCCGGATTATAAAGCAGAAATATCAGATCACCGTAGGATGAAAATTCCATGATCTTTGCGGAATTACCATTTGCAATATAAAAGAGTCCATCCCTCATGTAAATTCGATTCTTCTGATTGAACAGATCGCCTTCAATTTGAAACAGATCAACCTGATTATCCATTTTACCGATGCCCAGGGAAAACAGCTCGTACCGGGTCAATTCTTCGATTTGTTTTTGTCCGCACCCTGTAAATAGAAGTAAGCAAATTATTAATAAATTAAATATAAGCAGAGCCTCTATTTTCTTCATGTAAATCAATAAATAATAATATACGCTTGACACAGCTTATGTCAATGTTGATCTGGAAGAAGAAAAAAAACATTTTAAAAGTAAAATTATCCCTATTCCCCAATTTCCTCAGGAGTGAGCCTTGATATGGGGAATAATAGGGATTTTGTGTATTCAGCAGCTTCGTAAAAACCGCTTTTACACTATCATGCCAGGTCAATCTTGACTGTGAGTAAGAAAAAAATATACATTGATGGCATGATCAATAAAGTAATTACATTCTTTTTAGGCTCAAAACGTGATCGTGATTTAAAAGAGCTCATGCCCCTTGTTCGTAGAATTAATGCATTAGAATCTGATATGATGAAGCTTGAGGAGAATGATTTCCCTCTAAAAACGAAAGAGCTTAGAGATCGTTACAGCAAGGATGAGAGCCTGGATTCACTACTGCCTGAAGCCTTCGCCTTAGTGCGCGAGGCTGCGCACAGAAGACTGGGCGAGCGCATTTACGATGTTCAATTAATGGGGGGGATCGTTCTGCACCAGGGCAAGATCATGGAGATGAAAACAGGTGAGGGAAAGACACTCTCGAGCGTGACTGCAGCTTATCTTAATGCGCTTACCGGAGAAGGGGTTCACATAGTTACCGTGAACGATTATCTGGCCGAAAGAGACGCTGAATGGATGGGCAGGATCTACAAGCTTCTTGGCATGACGGTGGGAGTTATTCTCTCCCGCATGGACAATGCCTCCAGGAAGGAGGCATATTCGAAGGATATTACCTATGGAACAAATAATGAGTTCGGATTCGATTATCTCCGGGACAACATGAGCTTGGATAAGAGCAGCAAGGCACAGAGATCTCACAATTTCTGTATTGTTGATGAAATCGATTCCATACTCATCGATGAAGCCCGAACCCCGCTCATTATTTCAGGCGCTGCCGAGGATGATACTTCCAAATGCTATGAAGCCAATAAGCTCGTGGATTCCCTGGTCGAATGCAGCAAAGACCCGGATACAGGAGAATATCCACAGGCTCCTCCGGGGTATAAGGCAACTGATGAGATCCTGGATGGAGATTACAAAATCGAAGAAAAAAACAAAAGGATCAGTTTTACGGATCAGGGAATGAATCAGATTGAGCGGCTTTTGTTAAAACGGGGGCTGATCCATGGGTCATTATTTGATTCTGAGAACTTTGAATACATCCATTACTGCACACAAACCTTAAAGGCAAAGCGCTTGTTTCACCTGGACGTGGATTATGTAGTACAGGACGGAAAGGTCCAGATTGTTGATGAGTTTACAGGAAGGATACTCTACGGTCGACGTTATTCCGAAGGCCTGCACCAGGCCATAGAGGCAAAAGAGCATATAAAAATAGCCCAGAGGAACCGTACCCTTGCGACTATTACCTTCCAGAATTTTTTCCGCATGTACGATAAGCTTTCCGGAATGACCGGAACTGCGGATACGGAAGCTGTCGAATTCGCAAAAATCTATAATCTTGATGTTGTTGTCATACCGACAAACCGACCTCTGATACGGGATGACAGAGATGACATTATCTACTTAACGGAAAAGGATAAATTCAGATCCATTTGCGAGGAAATCTCCCAGCTTCATAAAAAAGGTCAGCCAATCTTAGTGGGAACAATATCTATTGAAAAATCGGAGCTCCTCTCCAGGATGCTGACCGGTATGGGTATAAGGCATGAGGTTCTCAATGCGAAAAACCATGCTCGAGAGGCCATGATTATTGCTGAAGCCGGGGCCAAAGGCTCTGTTACAATTGCAACAAATATGGCAGGCCGGGGAACTGATATTAAACTTGGAGGAAATCCGGAATTCCTGGCACGCAAGAGAGCCGGTACCCAGGCTGATGAAGCTGAGTATCAGAAGGCACTGGCTTTAGAGTTTGAGAAATGGGAAAAAGATTATGAAGAAGTGAAAAAAGTGGGCGGGCTCCACGTACTCGGAACTGAGAGGCATGAATCCAGGCGAATCGATAATCAGCTTCGCGGGAGATCAGGCAGGCAGGGAGATTCCGGTTCCTCGCGGTTTTTTATATGCATGGATGACGATCTAATGCGTCTGTTCGGTGGAAATCTGAAATCAATGATGTCCAGGGTCGGGATGAAAGAGGGGGAGCCTATTTTCCATCCCTGGATCAATAAATCCCTTGAGAGAGCCCAGAAAAAGGTAGAAGAGAGAAATTTCGAGATAAGAAAGCATCTTTTAGAATACGATGATGTATTGAATGAGCAGCGTAAATTTATCTATGCCAGGCGAGACGATATTATAGGAGACCTGTATCTGCCCAAAAGGATTCAAGCCACAGCGGATGAGATAGTATCAGAATTAATTGAAGACTACAGGGAAGGGCAGGGAGATGACACTGGGCGCTATTTGAATCTTATGTCCCGGCTCAAGGAAGAATTACTCTATACACCATTAAAAGAAATTGAACAGCTCGATTCTCCGTCACCGACAGAATTGAAGGACTACATCTTAAACGACCTTAAAAATGATATTATCGAAAAAGAAGCAGAAATCGGAGTAGAGAATCTCAATCTTTTCATCCGCTTAGAGTATTTAAGGAATATCGATGCCCGCTGGCAGGACCATCTTGAGAATCTTGAAGCTCTGCGTGAAGCTGTACATCTTCGCGCCTATGGACAAAAAAACCCCCTGCTGGAGTATAAGCTTGAAGGCTTTCAGATATTTGACCGTATGATAATGGATATTCGCACAGTTATTGCTAAGAAAATACTAAAGATTCAATCCTTTCAGACCAGGAAGCAGGCATCTGCAAGCCCCGGCAGTGCGCAGCACACTCGGCTCGGGCAATTCGCCGCTTCGTCCGCTCGTCAGGCAAGGGGAGCTCAGCCAGAAAAGGTACAGGTTACACGTACCTATCCGAAAGTAGGACGCAACGATCCCTGCCCGTGCGGAAGCGGCAAGAAATATAAATACTGCCACGGGCAATAGTTGTTGGGCTAAAGAGAAATACGACCCTGCCCTTATCGAAGCACCAGGCGGCTGTCCGATCACTCAGATGGTGGTTAGGTGACTGCCTGGCATAGCGTACTGTGGGCTTATCTGTATACGAAGTTTTTGCTTTTCGAAAACGTTATAAAGGGCAATATTTCATCCAGGTACTCTCCCTCTATAAATCGAGAGGGTCTTCTTCTTTAGGTCACGTTAACATCGATATCCCAACCCGATTTAACCAGTCTGAACGTAAAGCCGCCGGTCCCTCCCAATCCCCAGTTAATGTCACCTCCCAACTTCATCAAGGCGCCCTCTACCCCTGCTCTGACAGAAAACCATTCTATGAGCCAGTGCTCGAAGGCTGGGAGCAGGCGCCCGTAGTAGGAGCCGGTCTCTAAATATATGTCGTTTAACTGCTTGACGATGAAAAAGGTCTTTCTTTCGTTGAAAGCGAGGGTCAATGTGTTTTCGTTAAACATGGGAGCGCTTCTCTCTTCCGCCTCTGATCTCTTGTTGGGGAAGTTGGCCGGTTCGAAGTACAGGATCTTCTCGAGGGAGTAGCCGGCAAAGGTATCGAAGATGATGCTTGAGTCCCTGTTCTTGAGCAGAAATCCTCCTGAGAAAGCCTGTCTGAAATAGGTCGGGTCTTTGTATTCGTCGGTGCCGCCGCCGGTTTCACTTTCTGCCCAACCCCCTCTGATCTGCGCATACAGAGCCGCACCCAGGCCGAAGGAGAACATATCCACAGGGCTCCAGCCAAAGCCGATCATTCCGCCGGTGCCGGATCTTCCGCTTGTATCCGTGGGCTTTTTCACAGGATCAAAGATTTCGTCTGTTGTATTGTAGTAAAAGTAGCTCACCTCGAGTCCCATCCGGTCGAAGAGCGGTAACTGGTACCCGAGCAAGAAACGCATATCTTGTTCACTCATCACATAATCAGGATAATGCTCGATCGTCTTCCACTCTCCGGCCGTCATGAAATTATATGCGCTGATGAGGTATACCCTGTCATACTGAATAATCCCTAAATAGGCCGGGTTCTGGGCGGGGTAGTACTGCTCTGTAATTGTCTTGAACTTGGACGTGTTGAGTATAAGCTTATCAAGATAGATTATAACCGCAGTGTTCTTCGGATCGAGCTTCCTGGCTTCTTTCAACTGCTTTTTAGCGACCTCGATATCTTTCTTGTCGTATGCTTCGATCGCCTTTGAGAAATGAACGATGACCTCTTCTGCTTTCACTTCCTTGACTTCTGCTTTTGCGATCGTTTCTTCAGAGACTTCGATTGCAAAGTGGTCGATGATGCTCTTCGCAATCGATGCTGTCAGGTAATCATAATTGCTGACCTCCCCGTCTACCCTGTCTTTTAAAACAATTTTAGTCGTCTCTGTAGAGATGAGCTCGAAGGTGATCGAGAGCGTGCCTGCAAAGTCGTAGATATTGCCCATGGCAAGGTAATTTGCCGTGAGCATTTTCCCGATTCGAATCCGGTTGGCCTCATCGGCAAGATCTGAAAGACTGAACTCCATCTCCTCTAATATCTTGTTTCGCTTCTCCCTTTCAATAAGCACGATCTCTTTGGATTTTAAGATCTCTATGGAGATGAACTCGGCGAAGCCTTTGCCAAGGTATTTGTACTTAGGATTGTCCGATTGGACCTGAAAATCGAGCACGGCAATCCTTATAGGCTCGGCGCTGTATGAAACCTGTTGAACCATCAAAACAAGCGCTGATATTATGAATAGATATTTTTTTACCATTTCTGGTTCCCCCTGCGGTATTAATAGATTCTACTATAGCATTTTCATCTTCGTCAATAAAGGGTATACCGGATGTTCAAAGCTTTAAAGAGTGCGCGGTTGTGTATACCGTGTTTTTTCCAGATATCACGGCTACTGCGAAAATTGGAGAGGGCATTTATTTAATTACAGCTTCAACAGTTATATCTTGCCTTTCTTAGTGGAATTGCATTAAATAAATAGCTGTGCGTTTACCATCACTTTGGGATATTATTCCTGTGCAGCGCTGGGCAAAGTACCGTAATAGACAAAGGCTGCCTGCTTTTTCATAATTAGGCCGCTTCCCGGGTTCTGGTCCTTAGATATTGAAGCGCTCCGCCGAGTCCGTATAGATAAGCTAAAGCCATAATCAGGGAACCTATTGCAACTAAAAAATGGCCGATACCCTTAAGCAGGTCCGAGGCCAGGAGTGAGATTAAAATCCCCAATAAAACAGGCCCTTTGATAATTAAAAGTCCTAATAAACCAGAGGTATAGAGAAATGTGCCGGATCCCTCATCTTTTCGTCTGAGCCAGGTACCCAATCGTACAGTTACAGTAGTAAAACCCAAATAGGCCAAGAGGATCAATATAATAAATACGATGGGGATCAGGATAATCCCAACTAAAGAGGTAATTAAGAGTATCACAATAATGGGCAGTAATAGAACTGCGACAGCCAAATATAGCAGGCTTCCTTTCCATTGGGAGGAAAGGCTTCGATTTATACCGGTAAGATATCTTTCGCCATATAAGATGACTAATAAAAGAATAATCAGATAGAGGAATATTCCCAGAATCTCAATAATAAAATAAAAAGTTTCAGCGGAATGGTCCGAGGCAAGTAATCCAATAAAAGGAATTTTTATACTGGGGAGAGCCTCTTTATTTCCCTTTATATGTGATCCTCTGTCCGCTTCGATCGTTCCACCCAGGGCAACAACATTTCCTGTCACCGTAGCTTTTGGTTTCAGCAAAATATCTGCCCCTAAAGTCCATACATCACCTTCAACGGTTCCTTCAACAGTTACTTCCCCGCCAATACTTATAACGTCACTCCGCCTTACCCCAGTAATTTTGATTGGCTTGCCAATATGAACCCCGCTTCTGGTTATAAAGGAGAAACCGTTTAATCCAAGATAGAACTGTTTCTTTCCGGAATGAACAGATATTCTAATCGGAAATATATTCCAGCTCTTCTGTCCTCCGGGGCTGGACTCGGAGCGCTCCAGCAAACCGAAAGCTATTGTTGCACCGCTATCCTCTCCCTTAAGCTCAATCAAACCGGGATGAATTACATATCGAGTCTCCCTATCCTCCTCTGAATAAACCCGGAGGATCGTAAAGATGGCTAATAAAAAGATTACAATTAATACTATGCTTCTCATTTCTTCATCCTTTGTTCAATAATAAATCAATAGATCCCGGTAATCAAACCAGCAGCGTTAATGGCGATCCCGTTTTTTCTGAGCTCGAAATGCACATGGGGGCCGGTGGATCTGCCGCTGTTCCCCACAAGCCCAATCCGCTGTCCTCTTTTGACAATATATCCTCTTTTAACTAAAACCTTGTGAAGATGACCATAGAGGGAAGAGTACCCGATCTGGTGTTTTATTAACATATAATTTCCAATCACCGGATCATACCCGACAAACGCCACCCGTCCATCTAAACTCGCCCGGATTACAGTCCCAATAGGGGCTGCAATATCAATTCCTCTATGGAATTTTATCTTACCGGTAAATGGATCTCTTCGATATCCAAATCCTGATGTAATATATCCCCGAACCGGCCTTAAGAAGGCGGTTCCGATCATAACACTTCTTTCAATGCCTGTATGCTGGACACCCGGAAAGAATAATTCCATGCCGGAGGTGACTTCATCTATAGTGACCCGGTTCACCTGCAGCACAACTTCAGGCGGAATATCCTTGTCTTTACAGGTATCTTCCAAGCTGTTTTTAATGGAGATATATATTCCATCCTGGTTGGGTATTTTGATCTCCTCACCCACACTGATTAAATGGACCCCGCTCCCCCACTCCCGATTCATGGAGGCAATAGTATCCAGATCCATTCCAAATCTATGGGCTATGTCAGAGAGAGAGTCGCCCGATTTGACAAGATAGTGCTTTATATCCAGAGGAAGCATGCCAACCGAACCCCCTCCAATAGACAGTGAATAGTCCTCCATATCTCCATTATCGGTATGAACATCAATTTTTCCCAATATAGAAATATTGATCCAATTGCGAGGATAATAGAGGAACTTTTTACGATAAGATGAAATCCTTGAGGCTTCAATAATAATTATTACAGCACAGATGCATATAAAAGAAATCGTGATCAAAATCTGTATAATATATTTACGCATTCAGGCAATTAGATTAATGCAGGTACCTGAAAGGGTCAACTGGTTCTCCCTTCCGGAAAATAGAAAAGTGAAGATGGGGGCCGGTACTGTACCCTGTATTTCCCATAGTTCCTATGATCTGTCCCTGTTTCACATTCACACCTCTGCGGATCTTGAAAGAATTAAGATGGCCATATAGGGTTTGAAATCCTTCTGAATGACTGAGGATTATATATTTGCCAAAATGAGCATTGTATCCCGTCATGGCTACCCTTCCCGCCATGGCAGCCAGTACAGGAGTACCAACTGAATTAGCCAGATCTACTCCATTATGAAACCTTTTTACCCCTGTTAAGGGATCCTTTCTCATCCCGAAGCGTGACGTGATGCGTCCCCGCATTGGATAAATGAAAAGCTTTCCCAGGACCCGGTTCAATTCGTGCTCGCTCAAGCGGGCTGCAGGTATAAATAACTTCTGTCCAGGATTTATCACAGAAGATTGCAGATTATTCCAATCCAATAAGAAGTTCAGCGGAACGCCAAACTTCTTAGCAATACCACCCAGATAATCACCCCTCCTTACTCTATACTTCAATCCATTTGTGTTTGGCAGATTCAGCACAGCTCCCGGGCGCAAGGCTCTTGCATCCCGAATATTATTGTAACTGATGACAGTATCCAGATTGAGCTTGAACCTTCGCGCTATTTCTGAGAGAGTATCACCTTTTTTTACCGTGTAAGTGCTCAAGGAAAGACTCTTAATAAGTTGAGGATCTAAGGCTGCAGCTTTAGAATCCTGTATTTCTTCAGGTATGATATATTGAAAAAGATATTTTTCCACATCTGAACTTTCAAGGGCCGGGAGTTTATATGCATTTAATGCGAAGAAGGGGCTGCGGTAAACCAATGGAATACATATGCAAACAAGCAGTATGCCCGCTAAGATGATTTCTATCTTCTTTGCTTCAGTAAAAACAGCAGAAATCCTATACGGAATCCTCTGTACACAGCTCCTGCCCGCAAAAGAAAGAGCTTTAAGCATTGGACGAGGGGAAGGATGCCGGCTCCGGCGGAAAGCTGAGCGCCCTTGACCCGGCTTCCTGGCGGCAGAAAGAAATCTAAAGGAGATGGAACTGAATCTTTTTCTCTTCGGGCGGGATATAGCGGGCGGCCTATGATAAACTCGCTGATGTTCAAGTGCATTAATCATTATATCCTCAGCATACATATCGACAATTATATTCCTGCATATTAATATTAAGTATCTCAAAGACAAAAGAAGATATTGCTTTACAGGAAATGATCCATAATGGGTAGTTTAAAGGAAAATAGGAGGCTCTTATTTTTTATCATCCTCTTAGGCGGTATATTCATTCTTATTATCGGAAAACTGGTTCAACTCATGATTCTAACCCCTCACAGCGAATCTCCGAATTCCATTACCCTCCCCGTTGTTGAGAGAGGACCTATTCTGGATAGAAACGGGAAAATATTGGCCATTTCAACCAGACTCAAATCAGTATCTGCCTGGATTCCGGACCTTAATGACCCGGAGGGCACGGCGGACCTATTGGCAGATATCCTGGATATTAGGTCTAAAGAAGACATACTTTTAAAATTTCAGAATAATTCGGGATTCGTGTACATAAAAAGAAAAATAACACCAACGGAATCTGAAAAGTTAAAAGCTATTCAAAAGGATGGCCGCTTGACAGGTATCAATCTTATCCCTGAATTTGGCAGGAATTACCCGGAACAGAAATTAGCATGCCATGTGCTTGGCTATGTCGGTGTAGACAACTTCGGTCTCGACGGCATTGAGTACACATTTAATAATGTTCTTTCCCCACCTGCCGTAGGGCAGGATCTCAATGAGGTGTTTGGCAATCAGGTCTTTCTTACACTGGATATCAATATTCAATATATCATTGAAAAAATCGCAGAGGAGGCCTATGAAAAGAATAAGGCTGATTCTGTGTACATTCTTGTTATGGACGCCCGAAATGGGGAGATTCTTGGGTACTGCGCCATCCCTGGCTTTGACCCTAACGAATATAACCGCTTTGATAAGAATGCCCTTCAGAACCTGCCCTTGATACGGGCCTATGAGCCGGGCTCGGTCTTTAAAATCATTTCGATTGCATCCATGCTGGAACTGGGAGCAATCCATTCGCATGATTACTTTTTCTGTAATGGCTTCTATGAGAAGAAATTGCCCGATGGACGGGTTATCAAGATACGCGATTTAGGCAGCCACGGCAGGGTAAATGCCCAGTTGATCTTGAAATATTCATGCAATGCCGGTGCTGCCTATGCCTCAGACCGTGTTGATGCTTCCTCGTTTTATCGGATGCTCCTGCGCTTTGGTTTTGGGAAACCCACCGGTTTACCACTTCCCGGGGAAAGTGCGGGAATACTTGCCGAGCCCCGGCATTGGTCATCCCGAACCAAAGCGACCATTGCCTTCGGACAGGAGATCTCCGTATCCGCATTACAAATACTGTCGGCAGCCAATGTTTTAGCTAATAACGGTATTCTGCTTAAACCGCGCATCGTAAAAAAAATAATATCCCCCCAGGGGAAACTTATAAAAGAGTTTCCAAGGGAGCCGATTAGCGAAGTACTCTCTCCGGATACTGCCCGCTCTGTTTTAGAGATGATGGAAACAGCCGTCCAGGAGGGCGGTACGGCACGCAGGGGAAGAATTGACGGAATACGCATCTCGGCAAAAACGGGAACAGCCCAGGTACCGGATAAAGATACCGGTAAATATTCCGAGACTGATTTTATCGCCTCAT
Organism: Spirochaetales bacterium; assembly: GCA_030615505.1. Taxonomy (GTDB): domain Bacteria; phylum Spirochaetota; class Spirochaetia; order SZUA-6; family DRHE01; genus JAUWZD01. The sequence goes on from JAUWZD010000107.1 coordinate 10,795, forward strand.
ATCTGGGAATCTTTCCAACTGATGACCCCCGGCTTATAATCTATGTGGTCATCAACCATCCCAGGGGAAAGCAGATTTACGGAAGTCAAATAGCAGCCCCGGTTTTTCGGGAATCCGCCGATCGTCTGATCACCTATACAGGAATCCATAGAGAGGGGGACCCGATTATACGACATACAGGGGAGGTCAGGATAAAGTTGCCTGAGGAAATTACAATCGGATCACTAATGCCTGACTTGACTGGTATGCCCAAGAGGCTTCTGCTTCCCTTATTCAAGCAGGGGCGTTTTAAAGTTCTTATCAGCGGAAATGGATACGTGGTTAATCAGACTCCATCTCCGGGCACACTCTTAAAACAGGGTATGACTGTTCGTCTGGAGCTTGAATGAATTTCTTCCGGAGAAACCTTGATATACTCAGGCAGCAGCATCCCTATATTGACTCAAAGGTTTTTAAACGTGCTCCATCAGATGAATTAAATATTGTCAGTACTCCCTCAGGAGCACCAACCGGCATTATAGACGGAAATTTTATTCACTCAAAGTATAACCCTGTAAAGGAAGCACGGCGAATCATTAAGCGTGAGGTACAAGATGAAATAACCCTATGCATTTTTTATGGTTTCGGCCTGGGATATTTAGAAGAGGCATTTCATACATTCAACCCGGATATTCCTATTGCGGTTATTGAACCTGATATCGCGCTTTTCCTTAAGGCTCTTCATTCCAGGGATCTATCCGATCTACTCTCTTCACCCCGGATCATCTGGTTTCTGGAAGAAAAGCCCGAATCTACCATCATGAAAATCGAGAATATGCCTCTAGCCGGGCTTCAGATTATCAGACTCCGTTCCGTTTTCATGAAAAATACTCAATATTATCAAAGATTGGATATTCTCCTGCAATCCCTCCTCGATCGAAAAAACGTGAATATCAATACTCTGACTCGATTTGGCAGACTGTGGGTGCGAAATCTACTGCAAAATATTGAAATTTTCATCAAGGCTCCCGGCATCTCAAACCTCGTTAATTTTTTCTCCGGTATACCATCACTGGTTCTCGCTGCAGGCCCTTCTCTGGATCAGGTGCTCCCGCATTTGAAGGAATTAAAGAAACGACTGCTTATTATTTCTGTTGATACTTCCTTTAAGCTGTGTCTGAAACAGGGGATTGAACCTGATTTCCTGATAATCGTAGATCCACAGTACTGGAATACCAGGCATCTCGATTGGACAGATCCTAAAAACACGGTTCTTATATCTGAATCCTCTACACATCCAAGAGTCTTTCGCTCCCTTTATCTTCCTACCTCTTTTATCTCTTCCTTTTTCCCTCTGGGACAATTCATGGAATCCATTACCGGGCAGAAGGGCGTTATAGGAACCGGAGGTTCTGTATCCACAACTGCCTGGGATTTTGCAAGAACTATAGGAGCCCATCCCATCTATATGGCAGGATTAGATCTAGGCTTTCCTCAGAAAAAGACCCACTGCCGCGGCGCATTTTTTGAAGAGCAAATGCATATCCTTTCTTCAAGGCTCAGACCGGCTGAAATGTCAATCTACCGGTATCTACAGGAAGCCAACCTCTTTTTAACTGCTTCCAACTCTAAAAGCACCTGTTATACGGACCGTAGAATGGTCATTTACAAATGGTGGTTTGAAAATCAAATGAAACAATACAGCATGAACTCCGCTCGGGCCATTTTAAGCTATAATCTGTCTCAGGAAGGAGTGAAGATTGAGGGAATGCCTTATATCAACATTAGCCGTCTGCTCAATCTTCCCCCGATCAGAGAAGAGATTGATTCCCGTATTAAACGGGCAAAAAAGATCATCAGCTCTCATGAGAAGGAAAATATTAATCAAAAGCATTATGCTCTCAGCATCTTTCAAGCGCTTGAAGAGCTTCAGGCAGATCTCAAACAGCTTGTTGTTTTAGCCGATCAAGGACTGAATATATGCCGCAGCCTGGGATCCTCTCCCATTCCGGGAAGAGCTGTGGATCATGCTTTTAAGGAATTAAATAAACTGGATAAGCGAATATTAAAGCTCTCTTCCAGACAGGTGGCAGGTTTCCTCTTTCAATCCCTTATTCAGAAGATCCTTAAGTCAGCAGATGGAAAGAAATCCTTAACAGAAGTTCTTAAGACAACCGGGAATATCTACAGGGAGTTGAAACAGTCTTCCCGGTACCATATAGACCTGATCAACCGCTCCCTGACCCGTCTCAATTATTCTAAAGTTATAGCACCTTGAGCCGATTTTAATAGGGAGGGAAAAAAATTTCCGAATCACCCCTCGTATTAAAGACGGTATGCTTTTAAACGTCCAGGCATACCGTTTTTTATTGATCTGAAACAGCTTTTTCGATAGCGGATAATAAGGATCCCTGTGGACATTTTATCTCCCTTACGCTTTCAGCTCCAGGAGCGAGCCGATGAGTTTTTACAGCAAATCTTCTTCTTCCTCGTCTACTGCTTCCTCTCTAATAAAGATATGATCAACTCAACCTCTCCCAGCGATGAGCCTGTACGCTTTGCAATAATGGGGGCTGAAAACCCAGCCTGATGGAGGCGCAGAACCTCATCCTGTCTATCCCTTCTCTCATCGAGCTTAAGTCCGTGCTTTTTTTCGGCCTGCCTCTGAGTTATATTATTATAGAGCTTTCTACTGACCTCGTGCTTCTCGCCTTCCCGCTGTAAAAGACTGATTTTTTTATCCGCTTCAGCATGAAGCTCCATAAGCCGGTTAATACGATCCTCAATCAGAGCAATATTTCGATCCGTTGTCTGATTAAGCTCGACTATAATTCTGTTTACTTCTTCACGGATTTGATCCAATAGAGATGACGGATCAACAAATTCTTTAATTTTTTTTTTAAGCACTACATAAATAATAAAAAAACCTAAAATTGAAAAAGCTATATACGGCATCAATGTTTCCATAGCATGTTTAGTCTAACCGACAATGTTAATATGATGGCCTAGATCAGGATCTTCGAAGTATCTCTTTTCATTTTCCGGGCTTTTTTCTTTTTCCTTTTTCTCTTGACCGGAAGCCCGTTTTTTTGCCTCCCTTTCCTTTTCCTCCTTAACCTTTTCCAGTCCTTCACCCACTTCATGGGTTTCATTCACTTCATTATCAGCCTGTTCAGTCTTTTTTATCATTTTCGCACCCTGAACGAACTGGTACTGAACAGAACCTTCTTTCAGTACGGCCTGCTCTCTTCCGACCTGATTGATATGAGCAAATAATGTCTGCAGATCAATGGGGAGAAGTGGCAATTTATGTCCTCCTGGTTAATTCCTCATTGACCGGCTCATATTTGGTCATGTGTACTTCCTTACCCTCCTGATAGAAAGTGACTTTTTTAAATTCATTTCTTATTATTAAAGATTCATTCTTGATAAATATCTTTACTCCCGGGAAGACTCTTTCTGAAGCGGAAATTTTCCCTACAGTCTTTAATGATGAGAGATAAGTATTAATAGCAGTGATCTCTTTATTTATTTCATCAAGCTGGTTTAGCAGTTCGGAGCGCTTATCATTGAGCTCCAGCAGATACTTTTCCTTTTCTTCAGGAAGCTTCTTTTGAAACCTCTTTAAATTTTCTAAGGTTTTGATATTTCTCTCTAATTCTTCAAGCTGTTTTTCCAAATCTTCCTTTGTGTTTTTGAGCTGGGAAAGCTGTTCCTTCCTCTTGGGATCATAGCCAACTTCCAAAATGGTTTCCGTTCCGGCAACGGATCCTAAAGTCTTAGCATTAATCTCCTCAGTCGCCCGGATTTTACCGCCCACAATTTGAGCCCTTCTACCCTGACAGATAATTCTTTTATTAGCATCTATAAAAGAGTGGATAATACCGTCACTGACAATAACATTTTCTTCAGCTTCTATGCGGGCATGCTCTATAAATTTAGCCGCCACATTAATTCCTGCCCGTACTCTGCCGCTATTTTTACCTAATATTCCCTGATGTATGATCACCTCACCTTCTGCATCGAGCACACATTTCCCCACACTTCCCATAACCTCTATATTGCCCGCTGCCTTTACCGTAAAACCGTCTTCAACATTACCTTTGACGAAGACCGTACCTAAAAACAGTATGTTACCGGTTTTTAAGTTGACATCTCCTGGAACAATATATATAGGCTCCACATTTATTTTACCTGCTGAAAGAAGGACCTGGCCATTGATCGTAGAAATGGCACTTGTTC
>JAUWZD010000092.1 GCA_030615505.1 Spirochaetales bacterium
AACTTAACTGTGCTTCCGGAGCAATTAAAGTCACGAAAGGCACTGGTTGTTTATACGTGATTATTAAAGAAGATATTCTAGGAGTCAAAGGAAAAGGTTGTGGATGTGGCTATTAAAAGGTGATCAATGTCAATCAATATAAGAAGCTAGATCTCAAAAAAGACACCCATTCCTTCCAATACTGCGAAGTGGGTCGTGTCCCAACTGCTGACCTATGGCAAAGTACGACGCGGGTTTTTGGGCATTGCTGGGTGACAACGGCAACTCGATCGTAGGTTGGGCGTTTTGCGGTGCGATCATGGGAATCGGGAGGCAAATATTCTCGATAGGGGCAACCCTCGTAGTCCACGCAATTGGAGCACCTGTTGGATTTGCGCTGTTATCGCTCTTCTACTTCAGGGAGTTCGGTTTCACCAGTCCAATACAAACCGCCCTCCTGTTTGTCTCAATAGTGGTTGGGCTCGATCTCTTCCTGGTGGCTCCGGTCTTTGAGAAGAGCTTTGCCATGTTCGCAAGTGTGCTTGGGACGTGGATACCTTTCGCTCTCATCTTTGCAGCAACTTACGTAACTGGCTCACACACCGCGAAGCGTAAACGAATTACCGCTGAAGACTGTCAGAGAAAGGATGGAAATTAAAGCACCTAACCACTCAATCCAGTGGACGAGGTAAACCGTGGTGCCTGTAGGAAATCATCGATTTCTTCCTTGTTTATGCGATTCCCCCACTCTCTGATTTCATTGAATGCCGATTGAAACCTGCAGGAACCAGACCAAATAATCTAACCTCATTCTTCATGGGAAATAATCCAATCGCAAATAAGCATCTTTTACTTTTCTTCCAATGGAATATTTCATCTTGAAACGATCAGAATGCACCAAAAGAAAAAACATGCTAAAATGTGCTGAATCAAGCAGAAAAATAGTCAACGATAAAAGTGAGGATATGAAAAGGATATCACAACATCTTGGGAGGATCACGGATTTCAGACATATAGCAGATATCTCAATGCGTGGAAATAAACAAGACTGGAGGTGATTCTGCTAAGAATTATACTTGGCAACCGATTATCTTATTGCTTTCCGGATTACCTTACGCTATAAATAGACGATTTTATAAACACTCCTGAAGACCAAGAAATCCGGAAATACAAAATAAAGAGGCAACTCCTGAGAAAGGCATTTAGAGCATTGGGCACAGCGATCACTTAGGCATCCCGATTCAATAATTGCATCTTAAGCAGATGGACCACGTTAAACCCGCGAAAAGAAGTAAAATAATGGCGGCGGTCCGTTCGAAGGACACCACACCAGAAATGAAGGTGAGGCGGTTCGTTCATTCAATGGGCTACAGGTACAGGCTGCACAGCCCCGATCTTCCAGGCAAACCGGATTTAGTTTTTAGTTCAAAAAAGAAAGTTATATTCATTCACGGATGCTTTTGGCACGGTCATAAGGGGTGCAGCAAGGCCCGACTGCCTGAATCCAGAGTGGATTTTTGGCGGGAGAAAATAGAGAGGAACATTAGAAGAGACAAGAGAGTCAAACGCAAATTAAACCACATAGGTTGGCGGTATTTTACAGTCTGGCAATGTAAACTCAAAAATTTGGAGAAAACCGAAGAGCGAATACGAGCGTTTATTGAGAACTAACCCGTTGAAGATTAAGTAAGGTATGGCAAATGAATGATGAGAAGAAAATACACGCTTATCCTGTGAAGGATTTCTTTATTCATACGATAACCAAAGACGTCGATTTAACAGAATGCGTTCTGGACCTTTTGGACAACAGCATTGACGGCGCTCTGAGGGTGATAGCGAAAAAAAAAGAAGCGAAGCTGCAAGATAGACCCTATCAAGGTTTCGAAGCGCATATCGTCTTAGACGCCTATTCTTTTACGATTAAAGACAATTGTGGCGGGATACCTTTGGACTATGCAATCGACTACGCGTTCTATTTCGGCAGACGCCCTGGTTTCCCTGCCGATGTGGAGAGTCAGATAGGGATATATGGCATCGGGATGAAAAGAGCTATCTTTAAGACAGGAAAAATAATTGAAATCGAGACCTCTACTGAAGAAATTGCATACAGAGTGCCGATCAACGTCCCCGCATGGCAGGAGAAGACGGACGACTGGGATTTCGATTTTGAGGATGCGCAGAAATGGGAAAACCCCGGTACCAGTATTGTTATTAAAGATCTGAACAAAGAAGCTGCCGATGAATTTGTGCTCAGTGCTTTTCGAAATCGTCTAATACGTGTAATTGCCCGCGACTACTCATTTTTTCTCCAAAAAGGGTTCAAAGTTACGGTCAACGACTTTGAAATTGAGCCTTACGAATTCAGGCTTCGCGAAAGTGCGGATTTCAAACCGATCAATATAGATTATGTTGACGAAATAGAAAAGAACGTCGCTATATCGATAGCTGCTGGAATGGCCGACATTCCTCCGGTGGACGAAACTCCCGAGGAGGTGGATAAAATTCGAGAGGCAGATTACTATGGTTGGTTCGTCGCTTGCAACGATAGAATCGTTTTACCGGGCGACAAGTCGGAAAAGACCGTTTGGGGAGAGGGCATGCGGTGGCACTTCCAATATTACGGCTTTATGGGAATTGTGAATTTCGTGTCTTCAGACCCACTGAAATTGCCCTGGACAACGACGAAAAGAAACCTCCATTTGGAATCTGCTTTATACAGGCGTACGGTGACAAAAATGAAGCAGGTTACGCGCGTATACATCGACTACACAAACGAAAGGAAGGCGAATCTCGAAAAAGCCAAAGAAGTAGAACTAAAAGCGGAGCCCAAGCTCCTTTCCGTTTTATCCAAAAGCGAGCAAATAATATTGCCTAGTTTTGAAAAGAAACCGAGGGTTAAGATGGCAAATATTCACTATCGAAAGCCGAGAGACCTGGTGGTGAGAGTGGCTGAATCGTTGGGTGATCGGAATATGACCAATAAAGAAGTGGGTATTCAAACGTTCGATAACTATGTAGATAACGAGCTTGAAGAATAATGAGAAAGCCTTCTTTTGCCAAAATCAACTATACACTGAGGCCGAACAAGAACGTGGAACGAAAACTGATCGTGGAGTGTCTTTTCGGACTCAACGAGGCCTTTCCTATTCAAGAATATGCATACATTGGAATGGGCTCCATGTGGTTCGTCGACTTCGTTCTCGTTCACAAAAAACTTCTTATCGAAAAAATGATCTCCATTGAAAAGGAAATATACGCCGAACGGGCCGAGTTTAACAAACCCTACGATTGTATCAAGGTGATACCCGGGGACACTTCAATGGTTCTTCCAGAATTGGACTTCGAAAGTCGACCGACAATCGCATGGCTGGACCATGAAACCGGATTAGACGGTCCCGTCTTGGAGGATGTGAGGATAGTCTGCGAAAATGCCAAAAACGGAAGCGTTCTCTTAGTAACCGTGAACGCAAATTTCAGAAAATTGGACGGAATAAAGGACAAAACGGGAAAGCCCATGAAGCGCGTTGATGCTCTCCGACAATACGCAGGAGACCTCGTACCACCTAATTTGGATCGAAAAAACATTCTGGAACGCTTCCCAGAAGTACTGGCGGAGATACTTTTCGCTCATGTCAAGTCAACTATAAAAGCATCCGGAAGGCTGGAGCGATTTTACCCTCTATTCAATATCTTCTATAGGGACACATCACCTATGTTGACGATCGGCGGGATGATAGCGAAAGAGGGAGATAAAGAAAAGCTCGATTGTTGCGGGCTATTTAGGAGATTCGATTGTGCAACGGGTGAAAAGCAATTTACGATCAACGTACCGCACCTGACGGTTAAAGAAAAAATAGCACTCGACGAGATGCTCCCCCGGACCGAATTCCCATCAGTCGAAGAAATTGAGGAAAAGGGGTTTCCGCTAGACAAGGAAGATATTGAGGCTTATTGCCGGTTCTATCGACACTACCCTGTGTTCGGAGAATTCGCTTTCTAATCGTGGCAGATTCAGTATGTCGATTATCCCACACGCTTTGCAAATATACCGAGGATAGCTTTTGCGACGTAAGGAGACACACTGTTCCCTATCATACGGAAGCTGTGCCATTTGGTGGGATGGAATTGGAACCAGTCTGGAAACCCTTGGATTCTCGCTGCTTCCCTGACCGAAACGACCCTGTTTTCTTTAGGATGTATCGGACGGATTGATTGATAGCTACCCCTGTCCTTTCCCGTACCTGCCCTTAGCGTGCCGCACGGCGAATCCCAGGCAAGTCTCGGACATTTCGATATGCGGTCCATCTCGTCAGGAAAAACTTCGGCAAATCGCTTAACAACCTCCGACGTATGTCGAGTTGGCTGGAATCCCGATATTCTGCCCTCGGCGTGAGCGGCCTTTATACGTTCATTAGAGAGGTCTTCAGGAGGTTTCTGCCTAGCTGTTCGGGCATATTCGGCGATGCCGTCTGATCGACCGGTTTTGGGATAATAGGCCCAGTACTGACCCGTTTCGTCTTTTCGGCCCAAGTTCAGTTTCGGTAAGTCTCCTATAGCGTCCCTGACTGTGGCCGGCAAGCGTCTAGCTTCCTCTAGGTCGGTTTTCGTTACGGAATCGCAGCATTCCGTGCGATAACCCAACACGAATGCGCGTTTTCGAACGGTCGCGGCTCCGTATTCGGCAGCGTTCAGGATCGAAGGACCTAGAACCTCGTAATCTCCCGAGATAAGACCGATACCAGAGTTGAGGATCTCACGTCCGAAGGTGGATAGAATCCCGGGAACGTTTTCCAGTATGAAAAATTTGGGCCGAATTTCCTTCACGGTTCGAAAAAAATCGGATACAAGCTGGTTGCGCTCGTCGCTAGGGTTCCTCTTGCCTATAAAACTGAATCCCTGGCAAGGGGGTCCTCCGATAACGCCGTCGATCTCGCCTTTCCTTAGACCTGCTTCTCTCAGTATTTCGGCGGGATCTAATTTGGAAATGTCTTTCAATAGGAGGGGAGTAAGAGGAAAATTCTGAGAGAAACTGAAGGTTATATCGCTATCGATATCAACAGCCAAAACTGTTTTAAAGTCAGCCATGCGCGCACCGAGACTGAAGCCCCCGGCGCCAGAAAATATGTCGACAATTTTAGGTCTCATTTGTTGCAAGGATTAAGACTCCGGATTTGATTTGCTGAAATAATAGCATCCCAGAATCGATTTGAAAAGACTAAATGAAATGCGTGAGATGCGGGACATCTATAAGTCAGTATATAGGGCTTTAAAGGGGTCTATTGAAAAGCAAATAAATAAAAATGAATACACCCTTTCCGGTAACGCTCTTAAATAATTTTTTTCTATGCTACCCTTGGGGGTGTAACCTTTTGATATTGTGATATATAACGTTCGTTCAGAACGTGCAGGGCATTGATGAAATTTTGACCTATTATATTTTTGGATATCTTGCCAGTACAACAGTTTTTATTAGATTACATATATCGTTTTAAGAGCCTGATCGAATAAGCTTGTTTGTTTAGCTTTATCGTTGGGGGTGCTTTGTTTATCTATTCCAAAAGCTCTTTCTAATTTCTTAATCTCTCTTTTTGGAATAATTTTCCTCATTTCAGGAAGCATTAAATGGGTTTTTGCAATTTTTTGACGATGCATCCTGTTCTCTACACAACGCCAATGGGGTTTGCCTCCCCATTCTCCATACTCAACCCTGCCACCGCAGTTGCTACATGTAATGATTCCGCCTTCAATCGGTGGTTGGTCAATACTTCTACTGTAACAACCGTCGAGTACACATCGCCAGTAATAGGGATCATCGCGGCCCTCGCTTGCAACAACCTCTCTTTTACAGATAGGACATGTTGGGAAGCCAGCTTCATATTCTCGCAACAGTTCATTAAGTCTGAGTGTCTTTATATAATCCTGTACAACGTTTTTGCTATAACGCCTCTCCATAATTTCTTGAGTGCTGCTAAAGCTCAATATATTAAGGGAGCCTATCCAAAGGATCGAATTATCAATAATTGCGAGCTTCTCGTGCATATGACGTTTGTGTATGACGACAACACCCCATTTCTCAAGCGTTTTTTCAAGCATCCGGTAGGCATTAAGCTCCCGCTTACCCCGGTCTTCTAAAGACTTGGTAATCACAAAAACCATGACACCTCGCTCAACCGCTGCCCTGAGAGATGGTTCCATGATCGCCAACCTGTCCTGAGTGATAAATGCAGAATAAATAACAACTCTTTCCTTCGCTTTGTTAATGTCATCTCGGAAGAAGGAATAAAATTTATCCTGTGTCATAATTATTCTGTCTGCATTAGGCTCAATACCCCCTCCAAAAACTGTGTTCTGAGCTTTTGCACTTCGATCAGCCAAGCCTTTCGGGACAACAAACCTAGCATCAACGCAAGGAAACCGCTTTTTAATGAATGGAATCAATTCAGAACCAACAAATGCCTTTTTCGCTAACTTTTGAATGTAATCGAAATCTCCGATAATAAATAAGCGGCGTTTAGGCCTTGTGAGTGCAACGTTGATCAGCCTACGCATGTTTTCATCAAGAGCCGGAATAAACATCCCCACACGGAAATGAGGCTCATCATTTACTAAATCAAATATAACTAAATCAGCTTCTGAACCCTGAAAGTTGTGAATAGTGCCGGAACGAACTTCATTTTGCAGCCCTTGTTCTTTTATCAATATTTCAACCAGTCTTGCATGGGGGCGGTATGGACTTATTATTAATATTCTTGGAGGTGTCCCCAATTTTTGCTTTGGACGATCACTTTTCAGGACACGTTCTGCCAGGTCTACACTTATCGTAGCCGACAAAAAATTTAGTCTACTTGATCGGTTCCCTCTTGAAACGCTGGTTACCCAAGCATTAATTGGTCCAGTATCTATTAACAAAACCGGAAAATCATATCCCCAACCTTGATCATACCAGCTCAATAAATCCTCATCGCACCGATCATCATCAAGCTCATAATATTCATCTTGATAGAGGATCTTACCATTTTCAAGTCGATTATTATAAACAAGATCATTTGCAATGAGGCTTATGGATGGATGCATTCTATATTGCTTCCAAAGTGGGATTAAATACTCGGCTTCTATCTGATAATTATTAAGACCGGCCTCTTCAAAAATATCTCTTCCTAGCCATTTCTTTGGCAATTCTTTTTCAGAAATTACAATAGGTGGTAACTGTTTTGGGTCTCCAACTACAACAGCATTATTATCAGCAAGGCCAGCTGCGACCCAAAGAGCTGGTATTGGAGCCATAGAGGCTTCGTCAAGGATTACAGTATCAAAGCGACGATTCTGAACAGATTCACGCAAGTATGCTCTAGTGAGTGTCGTTGCTACAATATCAGCTTCTGATATAATTAGCTCCTCGATCTTTTTGAGTTTTTCCTCTATTTCTTCAATTTCAGATTCAATGTTAACTATCCGATCATTTAGATCCTTATGCTTTGTCTTCAATTCGCCTAAGTCTTGTCCGGCAACTTTTATTTTTGCCTGCTCATATGCTTTAATAATTTTATCAAGCATTGCCTCTGCTGTGTCTGGTATACTTTCAATTAATCCTATCTCCTTTAAAATCAAGATTTTCTGTTTTAATATCTTAACAAGTCTGATTCGAGCAGCATTTGTAGAACTTGTTTGCTTGTGAATGGTTTGTGTTAATTCTTTAATTCTCGTTTCATTTTTAGAGGCCTGGTGATGTATCTCTTCAACCGATCTCCCATATTTTTGCTGAAAGGCGTTTATTGCGTAGGTAATTTTGGTGACTTTTAACTGCCACTCAGAAAGAGCGTTACGTTTGTCATCTAATTGTATTCCGAGTCGACCATATTCTTCTTCGAGGCTATCTATTTTCGTTTCCTGTTCTTCAGGTTCTGGTAGTCCTTTCCATTTGCGAGTAAGCCACCCAACTGATCTCGCATCATTTAATATTTTCTTCTCTTTGGATATCTCATTGGCTTTGTAGTCAAGCGATTTTTCCATTTCGTATATTTGATTCTTAAAATCCTGAATATTATTCTCAATTTTATTTTTATTACGGATAAGTTCCTCTAATTGCCTTGCCTTCCTGAGTGCCTCTTGCCAGAATGGCCTATGTTGCATTGTTTTTGAAAGTTGCTCTCTTAACCCAATAATTTCATTCTCCACTTTCTGAATTTTTCTCAAGTCGTCAATCATAATTTGAATTGAAGCCTTTGATGATTGAACCCATTCGCAAAGGTCGATGAGTTTCGAAATTTCAAGTGATTCTACTGATACCTTTTCGAGTTTGTTTATTAATTCATCACGTTTTTGGGCAAGTTCATCAGACCTTCTGGATACATGAGTTTCAAGCAATAGATTCGGATATTCCCTTAAGCGCTCGTCTCTTGGGTCACCAACGCGCACCACTTTCCCCTTCTCCAAATCATCATTATTAATCTTTTCACCAATACGGAGAATTGCTTGATCAACAGCAATATTGGTGTGGGACACTAAGAGGACAGGTCTATTTTCCTTATAAAGTTGAAATTCGATCTCGCCTATCGTTTCAGTCTTACCTGTACCAGGGGGACCCCATATGAAAGTGGTATCTCTGCCTATCGAGGAGGCAATCGCTTCTTTCTGGTATTGATTATATTCGTCTGAAAAAACGCCATTCAATTTTAACCCTGAAACAGAGGAAGCGCCTCTAATCCTTTCTCCAACTTGATTTGATTTATTTGCGTAGGTCTCAATTCTTTCAATAAGTCTTATCATTAGATAGGTAAGGTTGCTTTTTAGGCGGGCTATTGGAATAAAGTCATCGAAATCTTCAGGAATGCTAATCGTAATCGCTAAACCTTCTATCGACACAATAATTACGTTTATTGGTGGGTTTCCAGGAATTATTAAATCACCAGGAGTGTCACCAGGAAGGTTTAATGCGTTTTCTATTTCAAAGAGATATTGGTAATTCTTACCAATCTGCGCGATTTTTCGTCCGTTTCTAAGTTCAATTGCACTGCTGGACTCAAGGGTTCTGGCGGCTTGAATTTCCTCACGAAGAGCTGTTCGAAATTCAGCTAATACGCCAAATAATTCAACTTCAGATGCCACGTGATCGATTTCTTTATGTGCCAATTTTCATTACCATGCTGCCAATTGATTGGTCTAATATCATTGAAAAACTGGCTCTAATTCTGAAAAGCTGAATATGTGAATTGAATTCAATAGGTCAAATATATTCCCCCATAGTGAAACAGGTCAAGAAAAAAGCTAAATTTTACATTTTGATTCAAAACAAGGCAGGACAATGCCAACTACTGAGCATTTGAGGGCTTGTTGACAATCGTGATCAAATATTATTTATGAATAATAAAGATATAATTAATTGAAACCCTGGGATATCTTGCCAATATCTATAGTTTTCAAAGAATTACGATACCATAAGGATATCAAAACGTCAAATCACATGATGAGACTTGCCCCAGATTCGATATCTATCGTAATGAAGGAATGGAAACTTACGGGTCACTATAATCACGCAACCTTTCAGTTCAAATCGAGCCCACCATAAGAGGACTATTGATTTATCGAATACTAACTGAAATCAATAGAACCGGACCTCGGGGAAAACTATTGAATGCATCTTGAAATCTCTGATTTCTCATTGAGTTATCCCACAATCCTTTGGCTTATTCTTAATGGTCATGCCGATGGTGGATATCTGGTGTGTGACGGTGCGTATGTTCAATTGCTTCATGTGTGTGCGGATGCGAATGGAAGCCATTAGCTGGAATTTCCCCTTTTGCATGGTCGTGTGCGTGATGACCGTCATCATGGCCATGACGATGGTCGTGTTCAATGACTGCATGAACGTGCTTATGCGCATGTTCTTCACCCAATAGCAACACGGCCCCTACAATCATAATGGGAAATGAGACAACCAAGGGCACGTTGGGGAATTCCTGGAAAAGAAAAAATGATAGCAACACCCCTACAAATGGTGCTGTTCCGAACAGGACGCTTGTTCGTGCTGCACCGAGATCCCGCATCGCAAGAATGAACAGCGCAATACTTATTCCATAGCTAAGGCTACCTAATAGCATAGCTCCTAATGCTACGAGTGGCTTCGGGAATGTGTTTTGCAGAATGAGAGCCAAAATCAGGGAGAAACCGCCCGCCCCCATTCCCTTGATTGTAACTATTGAGAGCGGATCCTTTGCTGAAATATTCCGGGTGAAGTTATTATCTATTCCCCAAAGAGCACACGTGCCTAATACACCCACCGCTCCAAGGGAAATCCCCCATTCGCCGCTGAGGTCCAAAGAAAGCAGAACGCTACCAGCTGTTATGCATATAATAGCCCACCAGATACGTTCTCCAATCGCCTCCCTGAATACGAGAGCTGCAATCAGCGTGGTCGCAACTCCTTCAAAGTTGAGCAGAAGGGAAGCTGTTGCAGCGGGGGTAGCCCGCAAGCTGAACATGAGAACAATGGGGGCGGCAACACCTCCCGCCAATACGGCCCCAGTCAACCAGGGAATATCAGCCTTACTTATTCCGGCCTCAACTCTGGCCGATTGGCTGCCTATATCTCGTAGACCTCTGAAGAATACTAAACCTAAGCCACTGCCAAGATAGAGAAAGGCAGCCAGAGGAATGGGTTCGATAATGCTCAACAGTAATTTTGCAACAGGAGCACTTGCGCCGAATAAGACGGCTGCAAGTAAAGCTTGAGTCATTGGATAAATCTGTGTCCGATTCATTCTGTATGTCTTCCGTATTATTATTCCCTGTGAGGAGGCAGAAACAGCTGGGTTTTGGGAGAATGGATAACGGCCACAATGTGTAACGCCGCATGTGCTATTGGTGTTCCTATTGGATTGGTCGAAACCAGGGTTGGGATGGACATAATCGTATTCCCTATATTGGCCTGGATCATCTTCTTTGACCGGAAATCTGCGTAGCCTGCATGATAGGCAGTGGTAGTCAAGAGAATGAAAACCCATGCAAGCAGGCCAAATGCTATTTTCCGACTCAATGGTTTTTTCCCAACATGAAAAGCTCGCCAGGTCACAATCCATGGATACACCGAGAGGAGGAAGCCGTCAATCGCTCCATAAACCAGTCCCCTCCAGAATATCAGCCAAACCAAATAAGGCCCCGTGAATCTTAGGGTAGCTGGTCTTGACAAGACATTCTGTGCCATCACAACTGCAAAGATCAAGCCGAGTATAATCCCCCAAATCAATCTCTTGGAAAAACACCCCTTTAGGTTAAGCCGGGTCCTCTTTATATAAACCGTGAAAAAACCTACAATTATCACGAAGTAGATGAGGTAATACAAGTCCAGGGGCAAAGTATGGAGATCCCCAAAAATGAACGAGGCAACGAAACCTACGAATCCGCCAAGTGCTATCCATATAAGATGTCGAGAAGTACTCACGACTATTATTTTTTCCTGCCTGCTACGACACATACAACAGATTTAAGTCTATCACCAATCACCACCACAAGACAATTACAAAGTCTCATCTCTCACAGATATTCCAATTTTATGTTTCCAACTAAAATCAACACAATTGGGCATCGGTGAGAATTGTTGAATTCATCTTGAAATATATTGTAATGACCAGGATTCGAGCTGACATTCAGTCCAGGAGAGCTTAGGGAGAAAGGAGCAAAAATATATTTACAGAATAACCACAGTGTGGTAGCATGATACTTGATTCATGAAGGAAAGTTTCTCTGGCCCTTCCAGGGAGGGTAAGGTATGGAAACCACACGTCGTGATTTCATCAAACATTGTCTCCTCTTGGGCGGATCGCTGCTCATCTCCCCTGTCCCCCTTTATGCTGCAAAAAAGGGAGAGGAGTGGCGTCCAGCGTATGCGAAACTGGAGCAAGAGGGAAAATTTGCCCAGAGGATCGAGGAAGCCTACGCCATCTTCGAGGAGTGTGAGCTCTGCCCCCGACAGTGCGGGGTGAATCGGCAAGAGGGCGAAAAAGGGTTCTGCGGGGGCCCGGCCAAACCCGTGATTTTCAGCGCTCAGCCCCATTTTGGCGAAGAGATATCCTTGGTGGGTAAACATGGATCCGGCACCATCTTCTTCTCCAACTGCAATCTCCGCTGTGTCTTCTGTCAGAACTGGCCCATCGCCCATGAGGGAAGGGGAAGGGAAGTTGAGGATGAAGCCCTGGCGGACCTGATGCTCTATGTCCAGGAGATCGGCTGCCATAACGTCAACTTGGTCACGCCCACCCACGTCATGCCCAATATCCTCAACGCCACGCGGATTGCTTTGAAGAAGGGGCTCCGTCTTCCCCTGGTTTACAATACCAGCGGTTATGAGAGCCTGGAGATCGTGAAGCTCCTAGACGGCATCGTGGATATCTATATGCCGGATATGAAATATACCGACGATGATCAGGCGGCAAAATATTCAGCCGGGGCTTCAGACTATCCTGAAGTGACGAAGGAAGCAATTATCGAGATGAACCGGCAGGTCGGTGAGCTCCTGGTCGATAAGCGAGGAATTGCCCTTCGCGGGTTACTCATCCGACACCTGGTGATGCCCAACCGGGTGGCCGGAACGGAGAAATTCGTCAGGTGGGTGGCCGAGGCCCTTCCCAAATCCACCTATGTAAACATCATGCCTCAATACCGTGTGGAATACAAGGCCTTTGACTATCCAGAGATCGGCCGTGGGATCACCGTGCAGGAATTCTTGGAGGCAATGGACTGGGCTGAACAATACGGCTTAACCAACCTTGACCCTAAATCGGCGGCGGTCAGGGACTTTTACCGCCACCGTGGATCAAACTGAACTCCCCATGCGGCTTACTCTCTTCTCGGGATAAGGTCTCTCTCTTGTTCCGTTCATGCCATATTTCAGCCCATGAGCTCACGCCCAGATGCCGGGTATGGGCTTTCCACAATACCCGCACTTCCCTTCCTTGAGGTGTACCTCTCCAATCATGTATCCCGTCCGTTGGATTATCTTTTTCTTACATGTGGGGCAGAAGGTGTTCTCACCCTCATGGCCCGGCACGTTCCCGATATAGACGTACTCAAGGCCAGAAGATAGACCCACGGCCCGGGCTTCCTCCAGCGTCGAAACCGGCGTTGGGGGGAGATTCTTGAGCTTGTACAGTGGATAGAACCGAGAGAAATGGATTGGGGTATCTGCGTCCAACTCACGCTTCACCCAGAAACTTAATTCCCTTACCATCGACATGTCATCATTCTTTGTGGGGATTATGATGTTTGTGATCTCCACGTGGATTTTATCTTGCTTCAGCGTCTTTAGGGTCTCGAGCACCGGGGCCAGTTCTCCGCTGCACAATTCATGATAAAATGTCTCCATAAAGCCCTTCAGATCAATATGGGCTGCTCTAACACCTTGCACAGGTTTCGGAGTGGCCCCTGGTTGATGAAGCCATCGGAGTGCATGATATTCAGAAGACCCACCTTCTTTGCAGAAGAACAGACATCTAGCATGTATTCATAAAAGATTACAGGCTCCCCGTACGTGTAAGCGATAGAGTGGGCCCTCATCTCTTTTGGCCCTCTTTACCACACTTTCTGGTGCAACCTCGTAGCTGTATACGTCCTCAGGGAAGGCTTGGGAGATTTCCCAATTCTCGCAAAACTTACACCGGAAATTGCATCCCGCCGTTGACAGCGTTAAAGCATTGGTTCCAGGAAGGAGATGGAAAAAGGGTTCCCTCTCGATCGGGTCTAAATGAATGACGCAAGGATTCCCGTGGACCAGGCTGTAAAATTTCCCTTCCCGATTCTCACGAACTCCACAAAAACCCCGTTTCCCCTTGGGTACACGGCACCCCCTGGGGTACAGTTCGCACTGGATCTGCCCCCGACCTAAGGCCGTAAAATAGAGGGAGAGCTTTGTCTTGATAAGACCTTTCTTGGCCATTTGTGCCTGCGAGATTTCCGGAAAACCGAAAAGGTGAGCGACGCAAAGAGCACAGAAACTCGTCCCGCAAACCTTCAAAAAATCCCGTTTCGTCAGGTAGTGCTCAGGTATGCCCTCACCCTTCCTACTGGATCCCACGTTGAAAAAGAGAGAATGGTTTCTATTGGGTTCACTCATATGATTTATTCACTTATAATTAAAGAATGGCCTGACTATTGAGTTTTTTAATATCGAGCGCTTCAACATCCTAAGAATCCCTTCACACCAACTCATCCTAGGGCCATGGGAAAAACATTTTCAAAAACATTTTTTTGTAGACAATCATAACACAATGTGGTATTTTAAACCTTCTTTCCGTAAGTGTAGAAACAAAACGTTCTGGAAGCACCAATGGATAGTAAAGAATTCGCTTACGCCCGCCAAAAATTTAATAAGACCCAAAAAGAAATGGCCGAACTGCTTGGCACTTCTCTAAAGGCTGTACACAGCTACGAGCAGGGGTGGCGATCGGTGCCAGCCCATGCAGAGCGGCAGCTTTTTTTCTTACTCTCCAGGATGAGTGGGCTCAATAAAGGCCAAAAGTCATGCTGGGTTATAAAGAAGTGTCCTTCTGAGCTAAGGAAACAATGTCCGGCATGGGAGTTCCATGCTGGAAAACTCTGTTGGTTTATTAACGGCACCATTTGTGAAGGCACGGTTCAGAAAAACTGGCAGGAAAAGATGAAGATTTGCCGAACATGCGAGGTCTTGTCCTCTTTGCTGTAGCCTCCAAAATGCTGAGCCGATATTGGGACAATACTGTGCTTCACTTGGTTTATGGAGCATGCAGACGAGGTTTACAGGCGTTGATAGCTCCCATCGATCGAAATGATTGAAGATATGCATATCATACCTGAAACAGACCTCTTTGCTCAGTAGGCGTCAATAATGGCAAAATATCATAAGTTTTCTGATCCTGGCACAAACCGCGATATGCCCTTTTACAATACCATGAATTTATTGACCATTTTAGTTAACAAGGAGGCTTAATATTGATGAAGCTCTCTACCAGGGTGCAGTATGGAACCAGGGCACTTTTGGAGTTAGGCCTTCACTGGGGTGAGGGGCCGTCAATAGAACCTTACAGTTTTAAAGAGGAGGAGGAGCCATGATCAAAGCGAAAGACCTGATGACCAAGGATGTGAAGTACATTCAGGGAGACGCCACCATTAAAGAGACCCTCATCAGGATGAAGGTAGAAGGAGTTTCTAGTTTCATCGTTGAAAGGAAAGATCATGACGATGCGTACGGCATTGTCACCCGCAAGGACATCGTCACCAAGGTGGTCGAGACAGGGAGGGATCTGGACTATACCAAGGTGAAAGAGATCATAACCAAACCTCTCTTGATGGTCTCCCCCGGGTTGGGTATAAAATACGTGGTCCGTCTTATGCAGATGGCGAATGTTAGAAGGGCCACTGTCTTCGACGGAAAGGAGATAGTGGGTATCATCAGCAACACAGATATCATAAATGCCCTGATAGAATAGCTGCTCAGGATAAATAGGTCAGTTTTGATCAAACTATAAATAATGCGTGGGGAGGGGCAGACGATGCTCAACAAAGAGAAAATAGCGTCAACAGAAATATTCAAAGGATTGAGCCAGGAACAGTTGGAGGAGATAGCAAAGCTCTGCGAGGAGGTCATTTTTAACCATGGTGATAGGGTTCTTGCTGAAGGGGAGAGGGCCGATTATTTTTTTATCCTGGAGGAGGGGGGCGTGGATCTCCGGTTTGAACTCCCCTACCGCGAGACTTCAAAGGAGATGACGGTTACCACGATAGAACCAGGAAACTGTTTTAGCTGGTCTGCCTTAGTCCGCCCTTATAAAGCTACACTCTCCTGTTACAGCACCGGAAAGTCCAAAGCTATAAAGATACCAGGCGCTGGGTTGTTGAATCTATGTGAAAAAAATAACCACATCGGTTATATCTTCATGCAGAACATTGCAGCGATGATAGGGGACAGACTCACCAAACAGCAGGAGGTGTTTATCAAGGAGGTTGGTGAAAGCCTTCAGTTTAATTGGTAGCAAACCTCCCTTCAGTTAACCAGATCACAAGGCAAGGAAGAGGAGGGCTTTGGTTCTAAAAAAACTTATGAAATTGTCTTTGGCTCTTTGCTGCCTCTTTCTGTGATTTTCTTTTTGCTCTTATAATCTTTAATTGCCTCATGGAGTGCATTGGCTGTTAAAGAAACATTCTGAGTTTATATTTAAGATGCCCTCTCATATTGAGGTCCTTTTTTCCTACCACATTGTGATACTTTTTTCTTGACAAGCAAAAAACTTTATTCTATATGAATTGAACATAAAAGACAATTCTTATTACCCAAGCCAGATACAAAGCTTTCCTCGGACATGGTCGGTTCTGGCAGGTTCCGAAGGGCGCGCAAGCATGTACGGGGCAGTTCTGAAAGGGGAGGAAATGAGACGTTTCGGGAGAATGAGGGAATGGTACGCAGTATGATTAGATCTCGCATATTGATAGGGATTTTATCCCTTTTATTTTTGATGCTCTCAATTAGGATGGCCTCCATGAGCTGTCATGCCTTTGAAAAGGAGAAAGCTCATGAAAACCATTACCAGTTTGCTCAGAGCCTAAATGGGGACCATTCTTCCATGCCCCGTATTCCCTTCGAGAGTAGTTGCTCCTGTTCTTCCTCTGTGAGCTCGTGCTGCATGGGCACCATGAACAGCACATCGAAGAATTCCCATGTCTCCCTGCTTTCCGGAAACACCCTTCGTCAGTTATCTGTACTGCAGGCCGTTGTGGTAAAGCTTTCTGACTACATACCCCTAAGCCAGAAAGATAGATGTTTTGACGATTTCAATTCTTTCCTACAAGAAGAGTCCTTTCTTGTCAATTGTACCTTCCTGATTTGATTCTTTATCACTATCCTCAATATTTTTCTTTTTGCTGATCCAGAAGCACGTTTCAATCATTATCTATAGATCCTGCTTTACGGGTCTATTTACACAGGTTCAACAGATTCCTTGACCTGGACATTGTTCAGGGACTGTGGCCTTTGGAAGGAGAATAACGATGAGACATTTTAAATTGACCGTTATGGTTACCATCTTTTGCCTGTTTGTTTTCTTGGGGCCTCGTTTTCATCACTTGCTTATGTTTACAGGGGTTCCGATCGCCTATGGGGCGATGTCAGACGAGGTGAAAAAGGCGTGGCTTGTTGAAATCACAGAAATTCTGGGGTGCCATTGCGGTTGTGACCTGACATTTAAAGAGTGCGAACAGGATGATCCCGATTGCCAGCTTCGGCCTGTAATCATAAAAAAGCTTCCGGCCACGATGGAATCAGGGGGGCCATCTTTGGTTGAATTAGGCGGATGCACCTGTGGCTGTGGATATAAGTTGGCTGAATGCCAGGAAAAACACAAGGATTGCACTCAGAGACCACGTATCCATCAACAGCTCAAACGATTGGCCGTAAAATATGGATATGAAAAAATTTTTCTCCGCAATTCGGGGATTCATATATCAAGTGCGGAAAGAACGATGTTCAGCGAGGCAGTGAAGGGTCGCGCCAGTCTCCTTTACGCGCATAAAGAAGAGAGCGGCGGTAAGTCGAGATATATGAAGACCCTTCTGAAATTTGAGAAGCAGTACAAAGACAGATTGGCACTGATTCCCATTTCCTTAGCCGATAAAGAGGATAAGACTCTTATCGACTATTATCGAATTGAGTCGCCCTCTGTGGTCATGGTTGCACCCAATGGCGCGGTCACAGCACATTTCAAAGGGAAACCGTCTGTTAAAAGGCTAAAACGCGGCCTTGTCTCACCCAAGATGCAAGAACTTTTGCTGGCCGTCCAGCAGGGGAATACGACCTTTCTCTGTGTGGGACGTCCTGACGATACGGGCTTCGAGAAAGTGAAGCAGACCATCTCATCAGCCGTGCGCAAACTTGGAGGGATCGCCACCGCTATCTGGCTCGATCCCAACGACCGCTCCGAGAAGTCTCTCATGTCAGCTCTAAAATACAAAGGTGGCAAAAACACGGCTCCGGTCTTCGTCATTGCCCCAACAGGCCTATTGATAGAGAAGATCGAGAGCGGTCTGACAGAAAGGAGACTTTTCGATTCCTTTCAGAGTATTCTGGCCATGAAGAGCGGCTGTGGTCAATCCACAATCACTGGAGGCAGCGCCTGCCAACCTGGCTATGGC
>JAUWZD010000068.1 GCA_030615505.1 Spirochaetales bacterium
TAGTCATATACAATTGGCAGTTTTTAGGTTATTTAAGCTTAAAGCTGATCGTTTAATAGCTTTCACGGGTAGTTTTCGCGAGCTTTTTAAGGATGTTTCCACATATTGCCTTGACAGTGATTTTAAAAATCCCTATCATTCTTGTGAAACTGTATGCCAAATAATCCGTCACAGGTCTCTTGACCCAGATGCTTCAGCCAAAATAATTGCTCAGAAGTCTAACATAGCTGGTTATCAGGTTTCCATTAGAAGTATAGATTGGAAGCATGCTGGAACAATGAATCTGAATATTCAATATGGCAAGATGACTATGACACTTATTGCGCAAACTGCAATTCATATACTACGAGAAAGGATAGAAAATACAATAGCCGAATGTGATTCTGAACATCTTAGCAAAGATTTCCTTAGGGCTCTTGAAGGTGATGTCCGTGTAAAAGGCGATACTATTGTTGTTACCTAATTATAATGCACCAAATTGCAATTTACTAAGAAATCATTTTAAAAGCTTGCCTGAAAAATTACTGGCGAAATAAGTTCACATATTTGTGAACAAAAATCAAGCATATTTTCTGATAATGTCCGTTTGAATAGTTCTGTCTCATGTTTTACCTATCAGTAGCATGATCTAAAGGTTGACCCGGAAGATTATTTTTCATATGCTGGAATGAAGTAAAAAAGGAAACAGCATGAACGAGATTGAGAAATATAGAAATGTTCCGTTAAAGCGTGTAAGGGAATTGGTTATCGAGCAGCTTAAATTTGGATATGCCCACGATCATCTGGAGGAAGAAGAGTTTGAAAGCAGATTAGAACGGGTACATGTTGCGCGCACAAAAGACGCGCTTATCTCAATTGTTTCAGATCTTCCCGAAATAAAAGAATCAGATCAGTTAAAAACACAAAATGCAGGCGTCTCTTTTCGGCTAAACAGAGGCCATGTAAAAGAGAAAGGGGTGATATTTGCCGTAATGGGGGGTGCTGAACGTGGAGGAGCCTGGAAGCCACCCCGTCACCTGACTGTAGCGGCGATAATGGGAGGGGTGGACCTCAATTTTTCTAAAGCGGAACTTGCCCCGGGAACCACAGAGATCCTTATATTCTGTATGATGGGCGGTGTTGATATTATTGTTCCTCCCGGATTAAATGTTGATATAGTCGGGTTTCCCATCATGGGCGGGTTTGAGGACCGTTCATCGGGTAGTGTCGATCCGAATGCGCCTGTATTAAAAATAAGGGGATTCGCACTTATGGGCGGGGTATCGGTTAAGGAGCCGAAGAAAAAGATTTTTTAAAGGATCAGGCTCTGCAGGAGACTCTCCTCAAGCTCTCCGGCCTTAAAGGGTCTTCTGCCTGATGGCTCTGTGTATCCGGAAATCCAGAGCGGCCGTGCAAGAGGGATAAACAGGGCACCGCCTGAAGGATTTCTCCCCCACTGGATAACGGTCTCTCCTTTCTCTTGCTCTGCTGGGTCTGTTCCCGCCTCAAGCAGAAGATCATAATCCTTCTCACGCCTCTTCAAATCCCCAGCAGAGAGTGATCGGAGCAGATAACCTGCGTTTCTTGAGTTCCAGAATAGGGTAATTCGGATCTTTCTTCTGGAGGAAGCCTGAAGCAGCGTTTCCAGTATTTTCTTCTCTCTATCCTTTCCCCACAGATTAAGAATCTCTTCAGCATTCAGGAGGATGTCAACATGCTCTTTTGAACTCTCGGCCTGTTTAACGCTCTCATCCAGATCCATTATCTCCGGAATAACCCGGTCAAAAAAACGGTCATAAATCATGCTTTTAAGGCCAACAGCCCAGAGCTCACAGATCAGCGCCCTTCGCATACCGAGACACTCGGTAAAGGCTACATTGTTCGATTCCTCCAGATTCCCTACAATTATAACCAGCCGTTCCTCTATAACCAGCCGTTCCTCCAGGTTAGTATTTCTATCTTCAAAGAGGTAACTGCCATTATTCCCATCCAAAATGAGCTTCCGCCAACCAGGATCCAGTGTGTCAATGCTTTCCGGCTGTACTGCAATATCCCGTTCCCGGGCTATATGCAGAAAGCGGTCTATTACCTCACCGGCTAAAAGAGAAGACAGCCGCATCAGGGGTTTTTTCGACCTGCTTAAACTCTCTTCCAGCACCTCCTTTGCCTCATGCCGGCTCATCGCTCTCCCGTCCGGATCCACCGGGCTCCCGGTAAATAATTGCTTGAGAAATGCATGCTCGAACCTGCCCTTCTTGCAGAGCCTGCCACCGATCCCTGAATCATCTCTCACCTTCACCCGTGTAAAGAGAATCCCGTGGTAGCGGTACTCCACGGGGCAGGCCACCGAACAGATGGAGCAGTAGCCCTCCTCAATCCGCTCATCCAGGGGAACCGGCTTTTCCCCGGGCAGCTTCTCAGTCAGGGCCCCCACCGGACAGGAAGAAACACACTGCCCGCAGCTTATGCAGAGACTGTCCTCGCCAAAAGGCATATTAAAGGATGGGCCCATAAGGGATTTAAAACCCCGGTTGATATAGCCCAAGACACCGATTCCCTGCACCTCAAGACAGATGCGTATGCACCGCCCGCAGAGAATGCATTTTGATGGATCCCTCGTAATAAAGGGATGGCTTTCATCAATTGGATGCTTCTGAATCTCTCCCCGAAAGCGTGTAGGTACGGCGTTATAAGCCTCTGCATAGCTTTTCAAAGCACACTCATGCACATCCTGACAGCCGCACTCCAGACAACGGGATGCCTCTTTTAGAGCCTTTTCCTCATCATATCCCAGCTCAATCTCTGCAAAAGAGGCTTTGCGCTTCTCCACGGCTAAGACCGGCATCTTTTCCCGGGGTATCCTCTCTTCATCCTCATATTCTTCAGAAGTGACTTCACCGAAGTCCTCTTTCTTGCTCAGGAATTCCTCAATTTTCTGTGATTTCCTGCCATCCAGATAGACTAATACCGATCGGGCGGCGTTCTTCCCCCCGGCAATTGCCCGGATGGCTATATCCGGTCCGGTAACCAGATCACCAGCAGCGAAGATCCCGGGGCTTTCTGTCTCACCGGTATCCTGGTTGCAGATCAGGTAGCCTCGCTCATCGATTAAGCCTGCTGTCTGCTCCAGATGGAGAGTGTCGGAATACTGCCCGACTGCCACAATCACATTATCCACCTGCTGATCGAATTCAGAGCCCTCTATGGGAATAGGACGCCTCCTTCCTGAAGCATCAGGTTCTCCCAGCTCCATCCTGATCAGCCTTATCTTTTCCAGTCCTTTGCCATTTCCGGATACACTGACAGGGGCCACAAGATAAGATATCTTCACTCCCTCCTCTAAGGCCTCATCGATCTCAATCGGAGAAGCGGGCATCTCATTCCGCGTTCTCCGGTAAAATATTGAAACCTCTTCTGAGCCTATCCTTATCGAAGCACGGGCCGCATCAATAGCCGTATTTCCACCGCCGATGACCGCGACCCTTTGCCCCAGCTTTACTGATTTGCCCAGAGCTCCATCCTTTAAGAAGCTTATACCGGAAAAAACCCCCTCGTGATCCTCACCTCTTACCCTCAAATCCCGGCTCTTCCACGCTCCAAGGGCTAAAATCACCGCATCATAATCCCTTCTTAAATCCTTAAGATGAAGATCACTGCCCATTCGTATCCCTGTCTTCAACTCAACTCCCAGCCCGAGAATAGTATTAATCTCCATATCCAGTATCTTCTGCGGCATCCGGTAATCGGGAATCCCGTAGCGGAGCATCCCCCCCGGCTTTTCCTCTGCCTCGAAAACAGTAACAGCCACGCCCTTCTGTATCAGGTAGTAGGCAGACGAAAGCCCTGCCGGTCCCGCCCCTACGACAGCTACCCGCTTCCCGCCTCTTGTGTTTAAAGGAGGATCAAAGCTCTCATCAGAGAACAGGTCTAAATCGGCTGCGTAGCGCTTCAACCAGTCAATGGCCACAGGCTCATCCACCAGGTTTCTCCTGCAGGCTTCTTCACAGGGCCTGGGGCAGACCCTTCCGCATACGGCCGGAAAGGGATTATCCCGCTTGATCAGCTCAAGAGCCTCCCGGTAGCGTTTATTTGCGATCAATCCCACATAGCCCTGAACATCAATGCCTGAAGGACAGGCCAGGGTACAGGGAGCTTTACAGTCGCCGTAATGGTTGGATAGAAGCAGCTCCAGGGCCATCTTCCGGGCATTGTAGATATCTGTATCATCCGTAGTAATCTGCATTCCCTGCCGTACCCTCGTAGAACAGGCAGGTACAAATCCCTTGGCGCCCTCCACCTTTACGATACAGACCCAGCAGGAACCGAAGGGTTCAAGCCGGCTGTCGTGGCAGAGTGTAGGAATTTCGATGCCCTGATCCGCTGCCGCTTCTAAAATGGTTTTTTCAGAAGACACGGACAGCTCAATTCCATTCAATTCTATATCGACCGGTCGATGATAAGATGAATTATTCAAGATTATTCTCCGGTTGTGATTTCGATGGCTGAGAATCTGCATGCCTCAAAACATAGCCCGCATTTGATGCATAGCTCCTGATCGATAATATGAGGCTTTTTCCGCACACCCTGGACAGCCTGAACGGGACAGGCCTTAACGCACAGGGTACAACCCGTGCAGACTTCCGGATTCACCCGGTAGCGTATAAGCGCCTTACAGTGCAGGGCCGGACACCTTTTATTCTTAATATGTTCTTCATACTCTTCCCGAAAATAACTTAATGTCGTGAGAACCGGGTTCGGCGCTGTTTGCCCCAAACCGCAGAGAGAAGATATCTTGATATTCACAGCCAGTTCTTGAAGCTCATCGATATCCTCCATCCTTCCCTGGCCCTGGGTTATACGTTCAAGAATTTCCAGCATGCGCTTGGTTCCCACACGGCAGAATGTGCATTTCCCGCATGATTCAGTCTGGGTAAAGCTTAAGAAATACCTGGCAATATCCACCATACAGGTCGATTCATCCATCACCACCATACCGCCTGAACCCATAATGGCTCCTGTAGCCGTGAGGGAATCATAATCCACCTGAACATCCAATAGCCTCTCCGGGATGCATCCCCCGGAAGGACCGCCAAGCTGCACAGCCTTGAATTTCTTATCTCCCTTAATGCCTCCGCCGATATCAAATATAACCTCTCTTAAAGAGATTCCCATGGGAACCTCAACCATTCCTCCACGTTTAATCTTGCCCGCCAGGGCAAATACCTTGGTACCTTTACTCTTCTCCGTACCTATCCGGGCATACTCCCCACCCCCCATTCTTATGATGGGCGGTACATTGCCTAAGGTTTCCACATTATTGATATTGGTCGGAGCAGCCCACAGGCCGCTCTCCGCCGGAAATGGCGGACGTATCCGCGGCATGCCTCTTTTCCCCTCAATGGAGGCCATCAGGGCTGTTTCCTCACCGCAGACAAAGGCCCCGGCCCCCTCTTTAATATGTATGTTGAAGAAAAAATCGCTTCCCAGGATATGCTCTCCGATAAATCCTCTCTCCTCTGCCTGGCTGATGGCAATTCCCAGCCGTTTTATCGCCAGGGGATACTCCGCCCGGACATATATATAACCCTCATCTGCTCCGATCGCGTAGGCCCCTATGACCATTCCCTCTATAACGGCATGAGGATCTCCCTCCAACAGGCTCCTGTCCATAAATGCTCCCGGGTCGCCCTCGTCCGCATTACAGACTAAGTATTTTTTAACTCCGGAAGCGGATGAGGTAAAACCCCATTTCAACCCGGTTGGGAATCCGGCTCCTCCCCGCCCTCTTAAACCGGATATCTTCAGCTCTTCGATCACCTCATCGGGTCTCATAGTTCCTATAACCTTCCTGAGGGCCGTATAACCTTCAGCCTTAATATAATCGTCTATGGATTCAGGATTAATAACCCCGCTATTTGCAAGCACAATTTTTTTCTGGCGGGCCAGGTAATCATATTTCTCCGGCACCAGGTACTCATTTAGGGGAGATCCCTCCACCAGATGCCCTGTCACCACTTCCTTTACCTTCCCGATATCCAGATCTCCATAGAGAAAGCGGGAACCATCTTTAAGACGCACTTCTAAAAGAGGTTCCCGGTGGCATGCCCCGATGCACCCGGTGGGTATAACAGGAATTTTCATTCCCCTGTCTTTGAGTTCCCGGATCAATGTATCGTATACCTGCCTGGCTCCTGCTGCGATGCCGCATGAGCCAAGGCCCACGAGGAGTTCCTGTACCTGGATCAATCTTTAATTTTCCTTAAGGTTTTTTTAAGTTTATCGCCGGTCAGGCGCCCGTGCACTTCCTGTTCGATCATTACCACAGGCGCCAGTGAGCAGCACCCTAAACAGGCGACCTTTTCAAGGGTAAACATACCATCCTGAGTCGTTTCTCCCGGTCCGATTCCAAGTTCCATTTTAAGTGCCGTATCCAGCGAATCGGCTCCCGACACATGACAGGCCGTTCCGTGGCAGACTTTGATCATATGCCGGCCTGAAGGCTCGAAACGGAACTGAGCATAGAAGGTGGCCACCCCGTAGATCTCAGCCGGGGACTTTTCCACAACACGGGCCACCTCTTGCATGGCTTGTTCAGGTAAATAGCCGAAAAATCTCTGAGTTTCCTGAAGTAGAGGTATAACATTCCCTCTCTGCCCTTTCCATTTCTTTAGGAGTGTGTTGAACCTGTCCAAAGTACCTCCTGCCTTCCAAACGTAACATAATGTCTCCAGAAACCTGTTCGGGGAATATAAAACCGGTTTGATACTATCATAGCTGACAGGGCCTCTTCAATATCCTCTGCATCCCAATCCTTTAAAACACCGAATCCGCTGATATTGTGCAGGTTCTGCCTTCTAACCTCATAGCCCGCCCTGCCGGAAAGAATCTGCTGAATCTGCCTGAGTGTATAGATTCTCTTTTTCCTGGACACAACATCAATTATCTCCTGCTCTCCTTCGGGGATTAATCGGGCAGTTCCGGCACATATATCACAGCCCGTACAGTAGACCTCCGGAGCTCCTAAAAGGGATAGTAGATACTGCCTCCGGCACATCTTATTTTCCTTAGCATAGAGCAGCATCTGGGAAAAGCGCCCCCGTGCCAGGGAATCCTCAAGCTCCCTTTCATGCAGGAAGTCCCCGGGAGAATAAAGAAGAACTGCTTTAGCAGGTTTTCCATCCCTGCCTGCCCTGCCTGACTCCTGCAGGTACGACTCAATCGAAGGGGGAACATCAGCATGAATAACAGTTCTTATATCGGGCTTATCCACACCCATACCATAGGCGGATGTTGCTGTTAAAATTCCCTGCTCAGAATCCAGAAACCAGGACTCAATCTTAGTTCGTTCATCTTGATTGAGACCTGCATGATAGAAAAAAATCTCAAACCCGGGAAACTTCCGGATAAGACTTCTTGAAGCCAGCTCAGCGCCCTGACGGCTGCTGCCGAATATTAAGATGGGTCGTTCAGCAGACCGGACAATAACTTCCAGTGCCCTGGATTTTGAGAGTATAGGCAGAACACGATAGTGGATATTGGGTCTGTCCGGATTACCTATAACAACATGTGCTTCCTGATCGTAGAAGAGATTTTTCCGTATTGTTTCAAGCACTGCTTTAGTAGCCGTGGCAGTAAAGGCTGTTACGGTGCATCTTCTGACCGATTTTACTTTTTTTAGGATTTCCCCCAGACGCAGATAGGAAGGTCTGAAGCTGCTTCCCCACTCTGAAATACAGTGGGCCTCATCTACAACGAAGTGTTCAAACTCAAGCCGGTCAATATTACTCCATGCAGGAGAGTTTAAGAGAGCTTCGGGAGTAGTGAACACGATTTTTATTGATCCCTCCCGGATTTCTTTAAATATCCTGCTTCTTTCCTCCCCTGATTGTCCTCCCCTGATTACTCCTGCCCGAAGACCAAACTGCCTGCACTTTTTGAGCTGGTCTTCGAGCAGGGATAGTAGGGGGAGTATAACCACTGTTGATCCAGATAACAGGCGAGCTGGAAGTTGAAAGCAGAGGGATTTTCCCCCTCCGGTTGGGAGTACAACAATTTGATTCTTTCTTTCTAAGGTATTGGAAATTACAAAACGCTGTATGGGTAATAAATAGGGGATATCGAAATTCTTTCGGGCTATCTCTGAAATCGGATCGGTTTCACTGGTTAAGCTAATATCTATTCCTTCTTAAAACTCAAGCGGAAAAAATAATCATCCATGATTTCGACCAGTTCCGGCGAAAAATCAATAGTGCAGTAGACCTGTCTGAACCCTGGTTGAGAATCCTCAATTTTTATCACTTCTCCGTTTACAATGAACTGGTAGGTCTGAAAATATAGCTTTGAGGTGATCTTCTCACCCTCTCCCAGATCCTGAACCGAATCCGGAATTGCCAGTATCAGTTGATTCACTGAAAGATGCAGCAGCTTTGACAGTACTTTCTGGCCTGCCAGATAAGATTCAACATAATTATTGAAGCGCAGGACTTGCGCATTTTCTTCATTAATTACAACAGTCCTGTCTTTGAAATTCTCATACTGGCTCTTAAGGGAATTAAAGGAAATAATATAATCTCCGATAATTTCAATCAACTCTACAGGACAATTTTTAAGGGACATATCGACCAGGCAGACATTATTCCTCCCCTTAACCGGTCCAATCTTTTCTAAAATACCACGGATAAAGAGATTGATATGGCTCTTATGACCGGGTCTCTGAAATGTGAAGCTTAACGAGGTAATTTTCTTCTGAAACTGCTGAAAAAAATCAGACTCATCTCTGCTTAAGATAACTAAAAGAATGGCCCTCTTCATGGAGAGTTGATATGGGGCGCATATGAGCATATAATCTTCCAGCTTTAGCATGGTCTGGGATTGAAGCAGTCCCATTTTCTTGATAGTAAACGGATTAAACCGGACCATCTGGTCAGCATATTTCGCTACATAACTTTGAACCCGGGACTTGCCCATAAACTCCATTTTATTTACCTTCGAAAAGAAGTCAAGTCATCCATCCAAGATCCGAGCTTTAGGGGAGCGATTTCAAGTATGTGCTATACTTCTCAAGTACAATTAAGAGCGAAGCAAAACAGAGTTCCGAACCCTAAAAAAATTAAATACTTATTGCATTCATTCATTTCACTGTGAATTGGCAAAATAAGAGCCTTTACAAGGCGACCAAGCTCTTCTATTCTCTGGACAGAAGAGAAAAAGCAGAAGTCAAAAGGATTATTAAGATATGACATCCAAGCAAAGAATGCTCGCCGCAATAGAGAGGAAGATCCCTGACCGTTTACCGGTTACAACACATCATGTGATGCCCTATTTCCTAAATAAGTATATGGATGGAATCTTACGGGAAGATTTCTTTGATCAACTCGGTCTGGATCCCATTCTCTGGAGCGTTCATCACAAACCCGATGAAACCAGGCTTGAGTATTACGATCCAACTCAAAAAGAGTTGGATTTTCTGGAAGCTGAAAGAATCTCTACGGATAAATGGCGGATTTTTTTTGAGAATATTCCGGACCCCGAATATTCAACAACCCGGTATTGGATTACCACACCCAAAGGGAGGCTTACCACCCTAATTCAGGCCAATCAATATACTGCCTGGGTTGCCGAAACCCTGATCAAGGAGAAAAAGGATATCAATATTATCGGCGAGTACGTTACGACACCGAAATGTGATGTGGATACTGTGAACAGAGAAGTGGAGGAATATGGCGAGCGCGGGCTTGTCCGAGGACATATCTGCTGTTTTGATATTTATGGACAGCCGGGAACCTGGCAGGATGCCTGCTGCCTGGTGGGTACGGAAAAACTGATTATGGCCACCTTCGATGATTCGAAGTGGGTGCATGAACTCTTACAGATTCTCAAGCTCAGAAAAAAAGGTTACATTGAATCCATGAAGGGTGCCAGGTACGATATAAATGAGTTGGGAGGGGGGGATGCCTCTACGACCGTCATTTCACCGGCAATCTTTCAAGAGTTTGTTGCTCCCTATGATAGCGAGCTTATTGCCGTAGCCCATGAGGCTGGCCAGAGGATCGTATATCATACCTGCGGTGGAATGATGCCCATCCTCGAAGACATAGCGGCCATGAAGCCGGATGTAATGGAGACATTTACGCCGCCGGGAATTGGCGCAGATGTTCATTTAGGCGAAGCGAAAAAGCGAATTGGTGATAAAGTGTGCATGATCGGTGGCTTTGATCAAGGTCATTTTCTACAGAACTGCACTCCTGAAGAAACCAGGGCCGAAGTGCGCAGGTGTTTTGAAGAAGCAGGCAAAAACGGGGGATATATTCTTGCCCCTTCGGATCATTTTTTTGATGCAGAGCCGGAATTGATTAGAGCTTTTGCAGATGAGGCGAGAAAGTGTATTTATTAGCGGATTTACGCCTGACTCGTTCCTATCCACACTCTACTTTTTTATAAGTAAAATACCGATAAAAGCTTGACAAAAAGAAATATTTTTATTATAAAATTGGTAGGTACCAATTATTATTATTATTATTATATGGTACTAAAAAATAAGTAAGGGGGTTCATCATGGCAAAAAAAGTTGTACTTGTGTTTCTGTTTCTGTGTCTATCTTCACTGATTGCCTTCAGTGGAGGTCAAAAGGAACAGAAGAAGGTCGTAACGGGTGAAAAAGTGGTTTTGACCGTTTGGGCAGATTCATTTTTCACTCCCAAATGGCAGGGCAGACAGGGACCGGTACTCGATGCTATCTGGAGGGATTTTGAGGCCAAAGAGAATGTAAAGCTTGAGCTTCAATTAGTGCCTTATCCGGATTTCCAGGCTAAACTACTTACAGCTCTGGCTGCAGGTAATCCGCCTGATCTGGCTATTGCTGATCAATACTGGCTTGCCTCCATGGCAAAAACAGGTGGCGTGCAAGAAATTGGGGAGTACTGGCCCGAAGAGGAAAGGAAGGATTTTTTTGACTGGTCTGTTGAGGGTGTAACCGTAAATGGCAAAACGTATGGTATTTGGTATACTACCGATGCCCGGGTATTGTATTACAGGAAGGATATTCTTAAAAAGGATGGATTTATTGAACCACCCAAAACCTGGGATGAACTGTACAATTATGCAAAAAAAATGACCTATGGCGATCAATATGGAATGGGAATGGTGCTCACCGGTGAAGGCGGAATGTGCACACTTTTAATTGATTACTGGTCTTTAGGTGGTGAACTGGTGGATTCTCAAGGGAAACCGGCATTCAACAGTGGGAAAAACAGAGACGCGCTCATAAAAGTTATGGATTTCGACAAAATATTATATGATGAAAAATTAATACCAGGCGATAGTGTTACTTATTTGTCGGAAAATGACATGAACCCGCGAATATTTGCCGGCGGTTATGCTATGTTTTTTGGCGGTGGCTGGCAGATAGGGAATATACAGGATAATATGCTCCCAAAGGAGGCAGCGCAATGGGATATAGTCATACGTCCTCTACCGCCGGGCGGAAAACTAACAAGCTTAGCGGGTGGTTTTGACCTGAATGTTTTTACTTCCGATCCTGTCAAGAAGGATAAAGCTGTAAAGTTTATTCGCCATCTATCCAATCCTGTGAACGGAGCAAAATTTGCTGCCGCATCCCGAGGACTTCCGGTGCGAAAGAGCACTTACCAGACCGACTCATTCTTTTCAACCGATCCCTATATGATAAAATATGGCGAGGTATTGCCATTTGCGGGAACTAGACCCAATTCCATTATTTATCCTATTATTTCCGACAGTGTTATGAAAGCATTGGGTGAATACCTTTCAGGGGAAAAAAGTGCCGAGCAAGCCATTGCAGATGCTGAAAAGAGAGTCCTGACTCAGATGGAGTAGATTAACAAAGCTGGAGGGAAACATCATTTCCCTCCAGCTTTCTTTTAACTTAAAGTTAATTAATGATCAAAAAGAAAATTTACCTTTTTTTTATATTTCCAGCTCTTATTTTTGTATTATTATTAACTATTTATCCCTCTATCTATGCTATATTCCTTTCGTTCACAAATAAATCATTAGTCACTCCCGAATGTTCCCTCGTTGGTTTTAAAAATTATCGAGAACTATTCACAAGCAGTGAATTCTGGAGAAGCCTGAAGATTACTCTCATTTACGTACTTATAACGATTTTTTTTCAGCTAACTTTAGGTCTGTTTCTCGCTTTGATTACAGAAAAATCTCGATTTGGAAGAAAACTGGTGAGAACCATAGTCCTTCTATCATGGGTTATTCCCGAAGTAATTGTTGCTTTAACATTCAAATGGATGTTTATCGGTGACAAATATGGTTTGGTCAACACATTCCTACATCAAACCGGAGTTATACGGCAATCAATAAAATGGCTATCACAGGGAAACCTTACTCTAGCCGTTGCCATTGGAATGACCGTATGGCGCGGCGCCGCATTTTCAATGATCATGCAGGCGGCAGGACTTCAAAGTGTCCCGGATGTATTGTATGAGGCAGCGGAGATAGATGGCGCAAATTATTTTCAAAAGCTCTATCGTATTACCTTACCTCTTATCAGTTCAACTATTTTGATAAACTTAATAATAATCACTATAGCGACTTTTAATGTCATGAGTTTGGTTTATGCCTTTTCAGGAGGTGGACCCTTTCGTACTACTGAAATTATTTCTATTTACATGTATAAGGCCGCTTTCAAATTCTTCAGATTCGGATTTGCCTCTTCTATTTCTATCGTAATGTTTTTTCTTAATATTATTTTTGCAGCTACATACATTAAAATAACCAAGAAAGAATTTATTGCCTGAGAGGAATTGTCTATATGCTGGTTACAAAAGGTAGTTTACTGAAAAATATTTTCACTTATTTCTTTTTTCTTATTGTTATTCTGGCTGCTTTTATTCCAATTCTCTGGATAGGAATAACCTCTATCAAGAGAACAATTGATGTTTTTACTTATCCACCTGTTATCATCCCTAAAAATCCGGCATTTGATAACTATATAAAAATATTCAAATTGGCCGAAATGAGAAAAACCTTCCTTAACCGTTGACGCTCACTTAAATTCCCCCCTCTGCGCTCAGATAAGTTCCCCCTTTCATTCGCACGATTTTTCGCAACAGGTTAGTGAGGAGTAGGAGGCTTTCCGAAAACAGACGCTTTATGGATGGAGACAGAGGGGAGATGGTTAGCGAGATGGACCAGTAAGAAGCTGATAGTAATTCTTTGGTTTAAACTGTCTTCATTCAGCATTCACCGACAGCAACGGATCCAGGGGAAAATTTTCTATCCGGTTTACTGTTTCTCAGAAGATTTTTCTTTTGGCTCCCCGCTCAGTTGTTTGCTCGTAGCATACACGATCTTCTTGGGACGTATACTGATGCAGTCTTTCATATTAAAGACTGCACAATTGACCGTGATTCTATCAAGAAGGGCGGCAGCGAGATGAGAATCTTGAAGAAAGCCGCCCCATTCTTCAAATCCCAGCTGAGTGGTGATGATAGTTATCTTACGTTTATGTCTACGTCTCATCAGATCAAAAAACAAGGCTGCCTGTTCTTTTTTGCTGGAAATGTAACCTAACTCATCAATCAAAAGCACATCATAGGCTAAAAACTTTCTCATGAGCTTGCCTTCGCTGTAGTCTCCCCGGGACTGATAGAGAGCATCCAGTAGATCTTTAAAATCAACGAATAATCCTCGGAAACCTTGACTGATGGCATGAACGAGAAAAGCTGTTGCCAGTCCTGTCTTTCCGCATCCTGTCGGACCGATGAAGATAAGGTCCTGGTTTTCATTCATAAAAGTGAGAGAGTCGTAGAGGGAAAGCACAAGGCTCTTCTTCAAGCGCGGCTGTTTGTGGAAGGGAAATGTTTCCATAACGAATATCTCAGGGATCTTGGCTCTCTTGATACGAGCCAGGCGGGCTTTTTCGGTCTTTCTCTCATACTCTCTTTCAATTATCTCTGCCAAAAACCTCTGATAGGAGGGATGAGCCTGGTTTGCTTTTTTCACGATAGCGTTCCAGTTCTCAGCCAGGTTATGAAATCCCAGATACTGAAGTTGTCTCTTAAGTGTATTATCCATCCTCTTGCCCCTCAATGAGCCCGCGGTATCGTCTCAGGTCTGCTTCAGCTGAAAAACGCCCCTCCTGATAGGCCTTTCTGTTTTCATACTGGTTGGAAAGAGGTATTTCAGGCAGCTCCTGCATCTCGTGCATTATCAACTGTTCTGCTATACGTTCGATGGATGCGATGGCTGAAACCTGGTATTTGAACGCCCGTTCGATCGTTTTCAGGAACAGGGACCTGCTCATCTTTTTCGCCAGTCTGTACAGCTCTCGTATGAACTTCGGTTTTTGCGGGATCTTGCACGCAGTTGACTGAATATAGTCCAGGTAAGCACAGCAGACTTCTCCCATTTGGCGCAGCTGTTTTTCCTCTTCCTTGCATCCGTATTTTCTGCTGCGTGGCGCCTGGAAAGGCGCTGCTACACCCGGGGGAGCGAACTTTTCGTTTTTCACGTCCCACGGCGGTAATGGGTAGCTCTCGAGCTTTTTATGGTTGTGATAAATGGAAATGCTTTTCTCATATTCGATAACGGACAGCTTCCCTTTTGCCTTTATGGGGACCCAGTAGTAATTCCCGTCAAAGGCCACATATCCATACGGATCAACACCCCGTTTATGCTCTTGATAGGGAGGTTCGATATAGGCAGGAAGTTTCACCAGATACGGCTTTTCCTGTTCAAAGAGCTCACGAGGAATGAGGCGTGTCTTGGACTGAGGCCGGGAGGCGAAACGCCGGGTCGCCCAATCGAAGGCTTTCCGGTTTAAATCATCAATATCAGCAAAGCTCCTTCCAGGGAAGAAATTCGTTTCGAGGGTGAAGAAATTCCGCTCTTTGCCTGCTTTCCTGTTTGCCAGTCTTATCCTGTGGGCTTTCCACTGAAAACCATACTTCTTCGCAAAAGCAAGCATTTCAGGATTAAAGACAGCCCTTTCTCCTGTTCCGTACAGCACCGCAAGGTTGGTGTTATCGATAATACAGGTCTTTGCCGTGTAGCCAAAGAATGTGAGCGCCTCGTGGAAAAAGCATTTCATCATAAACCTGTTGAAACGAACGTAAAACTTTACATATCGCATCTTGCAAAAACGCAAATAGAGTCCGCTGCACACGACTTTTCGCCGCTTCTGCCCGAACTTCACGGTATATACCGATGTGTCGTGCTGCATCTCGGCTCCGGGAACATCCGGGTATCTCTGATTGCGCTGCTCCGGCTGTTTCCCAATCCCGTATTCTTGCAACAACCGCGTGAGTGTTGAGTAACCGATGTGGACCTTGTGTTCTTCGGTCAAGATTTCATGCATGCGCTGTGCGTATCCATCGCATCGTTCGTGCAAGTTCTTCAAAAGATCATAGTCAACGATTATTTTGTCTTTCCGGCTCTTCGGCGTGCTCTGCTCCTCATCAAGGATGGTTCGTACCGTCTTTATGTCAATCTTAAGAAACCTGGCGATTTCCTTTTTCCTTTTTCCCTCTTTAAAGAGTGCTTTGACTGCTTCCCTGACATGCTCGCTTTTCATAGAAGCTCCTTATCTGTTCTTTAAATCTGTCAACCATGCCCAGCAGCCCTTCCATCAGAAGCAGCGCTTGGGCATGAAATGCTTTTGAGGTAAGCTCATCTCTGCTCAGTCCGTAGCGGAGTCGTGACATGTATTTCTGCGCCAGCTCGAGGTCCCTGATCACTTTCCATTCCGCATCACTCAAGCCCTCTTCGGCTCCATGGGCAGGCTCTTGCTTTCTCATCTGCCGCAGAGTCCACTCGAGGTTTCCTTCTTCGATCTGTCTCTTTAATCGCTCTCCTCCCCGAAAGTAACCATAGGCCAATCTCTCAATATCTCGTGTGCTCAGTCCTTTTCCCGATACGGACTTGACAAAGGTGTCTATGTCTCTGGCGGGAATACTGTTTACGCGCGTAAACTGCCTGAGGGTGTACATATAGGAGCGTACAGGAAATCTGCCTGAAAAAAGCGCTTCTCTAACCACCCGGCTCATTTCATCGATGATCCCCAGCCGTACGCTCACCCACGCTTGTGAACACTCGAGCCTCCCGGCTATATCGGCTACGGTAAGCCCGTAGCTCTTGTGCAGCTCATCTACAAAGCGGGCCTGCTCAAGGGTAGTGAGGTTTCTCTCGGTAGAGGCACGAATGAGATGGAGAATGGAACTTACCTCATCGCTTCCCAGCAATACTATGGGAACCATGCGAAGGTTGAGCTTGTAGGAACAGCGCAATCGCTTGAACCCGTCAAGCAAGATGTATTGCTGCCCATCTGCTTGCACGCACTGCAGCGGTTCGCGTATGCCGTGCTCCAGGATCGATTGCAGCAGATACTTTTCCCGGTTTTTATCACGTAAACGGAAGGATTCATATTTTTTCGAGATGGTGCCTATTTCAGCTTCGATCATGGTACTATCTTAACCCCGTGAAACTGAGCGATCTTGTTTACGCGCGTAAACTCCTCGTAAGGTGCGCATGTAGGTACGAACCGGCCGGCGCCTCTTTTCGATAAAATGCTTCATCTCTCTGTCCCGTCTTTTGAGTGTTCCTGCAAAAGCGTAAGAATCTCTGCATTTTTAAGAGAAACAGCATTCTCATGAACAGTAATCTCGATCTTTTCGGGTTCAAAGAAGCTCTTGAGCATTTGGACAAAATTACAAAGCACAACAGCACCCCAAATGCCGTCGAGAAAGTAGAGAAAGTACGTCGCTTTGCCACAAATAGACTTGGCATAGGCGATATACTCATGGTCGCTCTTTTCAATTTTCCTAATCGTTACGTTCATTTTCTTTCTCTTCTCCTTCCTGTTTCTAACGAAAATATGTCTATCTCGTTACGATAGGCTTCATCTGACTGCGCTCACATTTTCCATGCCATTTTCATGCTGTAATTCCGCTTGCCATAGGCTCTACGGGGAAACCGATCCACGATGAACCCCACAGAGCCGCAAAAATGACACCGCCCTATCCTGAGCAACGGGGCTCCAACACATTCATTGTTTTCTTTTAAACTAGCAGACACTACTTCTATTTTAAGGCAGCGGTATTGGAAGTTTGTACCTGTATCATCCAGGATTTTTCTATTTTTTTTGGTCAATCCCACCCGACGGCGATTTTCAGCCTCACGATGAGCTTTCTTTCCCTTTTCTGTCCTACGATATCTCTTTTGGGCCTCTTGATGTGCCTTGCGCTTTGCAGCCCTGCGGCACTCTGCACTGCAGTAGCTCTGTCCCCTCCAGCAACACCGGCAGATACAAAAAATCGTACCACACCAAGGGCACTCGACTTCTCGTAACAGTACAACGGTATGATTTTTGATAAATATTCCTCCGGCCTTGCAAAAAGCCGGAAGATGTAGTAAGAAAAACTCATCGTTTGAGTTTCCGGCCTTTTGCGGGACTCTTCTTCGAAGCCCGAAGGGGTAAGCTTCGGGCTTCCATTCTTTTCTATATTCCAAGCATTACAAAATCAGCTCAGATTGTTCAATAGGAATTTTGTTCCATCAGTTAACTTGGAGTCTACCTTTGATGCAGACGGTCAATTTCATATTGTCTATAAAATCCAAAAGCTGAAGGGCAGTAATTCCGTTATGAAGAATGGCTCAACTAATCTTAGTATAATGGGCTATTTCCGCCAAGCGATACAGTCGTCCGATGATTGCTAAAGATTAAAAATCAGCTCATTCAGGTCCTAGCAATACTTATAATTAAGACCACTCTATCACTCTGGATTTAATAAAAATATAAAGGGGGGAATTATGTGAGTAAAAAAGGGGGAATTTAAATAAGCGCTATCGCCTTAACAGTATTATAGTAGCCTTAACTACAACGACGTCTGTAATCCTTTTGTCCTCCTTAGCCGCCTATAGTTTCTCACGCTTTCTTTTTAAAGGAAAGGGTGTGATCATGA
This sequence comes from Spirochaetales bacterium, assembly GCA_030615505.1. GTDB lineage: Bacteria > Spirochaetota > Spirochaetia > SZUA-6 > DRHE01 > JAUWZD01. The sequence goes on from JAUWZD010000068.1 coordinate 17,931, forward strand.
TGATACTATTGGGAACTCAGATGATTCCGGCAGTAACAAACATAATTCCCCTCTATGTTACTATGCTGCGATTACACCTTCTTGATTCCATAATAGCTCTTTTTTTAGTTTATTCAGCCTTGAATATTCCCTTCTCAGTTTGGATAATCAAGTCCTATTTTGATTCCATTCCCATAACACTCGATGAAGCAGCCATGATTGACGGAGCAAGCAGGATTTATGTAATTTTCAGAATAATTTTTCCTCTTAGCCTGCCGGGAATCGCAGCTGCAAGCCTGTTCGTATTCATTCAATGCTGGAATGAATTCTACCTTGCCCTGGTTTTAACTTCAACACTAAAAAGTAGAACGATACCGCTTGGATTATTTACTTTTCAAGCAAGTTATGACATCCAGTGGAACTTACTTTGCGCTGCTTCGGTTGTAGCTATGCTGCCAATAATTATTCTGTTTATTATTTTACAGGAAAATTTTGTTTCAGGTCTAACTAAAGGTGCATTCAAAGGTTAGTATAAGCTGAAGTAGAAATAAAGGAATATGTATGGAATGTAATCCATTATTCCATTGATCATGGAGGGTTCGCAATTGGCTCAGGCAACTCTCGAAAGTCAGGAATCAGTATGTGAGCACCGGCTCCAGCCGCTCCCTCTCTGTTCATTCGAAGTAACACCTACAGCGACCACCCCGTTCTCTCTGGCTGATTTCATCTCAACAGGACCATCACCCATTACAATCATTACTCTTTCTTTGTTCCTCACCATCTCCTTTCGAAAAATGCGCTTGATAAGATTCACCTTTGTGTTTTCGTCAGTGCCATCAAGTGCGCCGTAGATTCTGCCTTGAAAATATTTTTCGACTCCCAGAAGACGTGCTTCCTCCTGGACAAAAAATGATACAAGAAAGCTGCCGTGCTCTGTATCAACAACGCCTACGGTCAGGGATTGATGGAATAGTTCAAAAGAGCTTTCGAAGGCGCGGGCGGAGAATTGGTGGCCTCGGTACCCCCGACGTGAAGCCGGCACCCACCTACGTGTCGGAGCTGCGGCAAGTTATGAAGTCCAATCCCGAGGTCATGCTGGCTTTATCCTACACGGGGCAGGCTACGACCCAGTTTCGGGAACCGTTGAGGAGATCGAGGCGCTTGCAGTGCCTTATTGATACTCCGTCCCTTCTTCAATTGCTTAAGCACGTAGTTGTCATATCTTATTTCCCCCCCAGTTCTTTGCTCCAACTCTTCGTCCAGCCAAAGCCGTTTAATTCTCGTAAAGGTCTATGGCTTCCTCCATTAACTGGAAGTTGGTAAGCTGGGTTTGTCCCTCTTCCATCAGTTCCACCTGATCGCTTTCGATATCCAGTATGATACACCGAGGACAGACAACATCTTTTTCGAAAGTAGGACGCGCGGCTTCAGCCTTGAAACACACGGTACCGATCTCGCAGTCGAATTCACTCCCACAATTCATGCATTTGAAATTAATTATCAAAATGTCTACTCCTTTCTGTCATTAGGTGGTCAGATTGTTTTTCTTTGGTATTGCCGTCTCTTAATTTGCAGCAGTCTTCATTATTCCCCCTACAAAAAAGACTTCTTCCGAGGAGTTTTGGCTAACGAAACGCGGTTCAGTGAAGATATTATGCCCCACCGGCAGCACTCTGGTAAACAGAGGACGTTATGTTGGCGAAGGGGCTACACCTTGGCGAAAAAGCCTTCTCAAAATCATTCTGACAATGCCGTAATAGCCCTGACAAGTCATGTTATTCTCCGAAACGGTCAACTCTTGAGCGGCTAAAAACACAGATACTGTTGCCCTAAGCGGCTCTGAGTTTACGAAGTCCGTTGCAGCCGTTGGTTCGCCTCCTTGTCTCCATGGATTTCTATGACATAGACCCACTCCATAAAGCTATCATATTTCGAGAACGTAAGACGGTAAATATTGCGTCCAAATGTCGCCTTCCTTCTCTTTTTCAGATCTTGCATTTCCCTGAACAGTACGTCACGGTGGGCAGAGTCAATCCAAGAAATGCCGATCCCCACTGGTCCGCGAAATGCGGTAACGAGCTCAGCTCCATCCCTGTATTCGATCTCGACTCGGTCAGCTCCGATTTCGACAGCCTTTCTCAGAAGGTTCTCAAGCATTTAAACTCCTTATGTCATCCTATTCTGCCGAAGCGAACGTCTCGGGTCAGGCGCGCGGGCCACTGCATCGCCTGGACGCGGTTGTTGGAACTCCGTTCCGTAGTTCGGCCCTTGGTACTGCGTTGATGTCGTTCAGTGCTTTTAAGATGGTTTTATTCTGTCTTTTGGTGGTGTCAAGCCATGTGTCGTAGAACAAGGCGCCCAGTGGTTCATAAGTTGCCCAGGAAGCGGTGAATTCCCGTCCGTCAAGTTTGCCTTCGGCATATCCTGTGGTCTTGCTAGAATCGTGCCAGCAGCTCGTGATCTCAACCGTGTATGGCATGAATCAAATCCTCCATCTCGTGTTCTTTAAGTTCCAACTACTGTAGCAGCCTGCTAGGTGAGCCGTTGGACTCCCCCGGTAAACTAGACCGACTCATAGCCGCGACGTATCTTCCGTCCGCAATCTTCACAGCGGTCAGCTACCTTTATAAATACCTCTCATTAAACTGTAGATCATCTCTCGATCCTGTTTATTATAACCGGATATTGCCTAAGGGGGAGGCTCATTTGCGAAAAACCACGCGGAAGAACCACATCATCATCCCGTAGAACAAACCCTTCAGTACCGGGGACTGCCCAGGCAGGCTTTTTTACAGGAGCAGAAACACACCAGCCATGACGAACCCTTAGATGAGGTCTATGATGACACCCGCGCCTACCTGGACCCGCTCCCTTGAGATCGGTCGCAGATACTTATACAACCTGACAGCGAGCGGATTCACGTTGATCAATGCGTCCAGCACTCCGAAGAGCACGCCGCTCGAAACCGCAGCTATGAGGTACCTAACTACACTCATCCGTACGTCTCCTAAGCCCCCGGCAACTTGGCTTACACCGGGGTATTTTAGCCAATATACTGCGCTATAGCGATAACTTCTCAACCAATTATCGCTCATGGGAATAAATAGTGCAAATGATGGAACAAAGTGGCGCAAGGGGTGCGCTTTGGTGAAAACAATACTTGCTCCTCCTGTTTGTCGCACTTTATGGGAATATACTAATAATAGTCAAGTTTTGTCGTCATATAGGTCTCCTTTTATGCCGCCCTTCCTGGGCTTATGCACATTAGCCGACGGCGGGTCATAAGAAACCCGCCGATGAGCGATTGTGCATAACCAACAGCGATATACGTGTCTCCTGTAGAAAGACCTGTTTGCCGGGGGTATGGGGAGATACCGCCATCCTCGAGAAAACGACGCAACGGGCCACCACAAGGCATGTTATCACTGTGTTATCTTCTCTTTAGTCTTCAGCGCTCACAAGGGCAAACTCTACATCACCAATACCACAAATAACCCGTAACGACCTGCTTTCCAGACCTCAGGCGAAAGAAATACGCAGATGGCGTCATGCTGGTGGGATCTCACCTATGTTGTCGGGCCTCATCACTGTTCTACAGTGATCGTCTCTCCGATTTCGCGCTTGCTTCTTGACTATTCGCGTCAGGCTGCATTATAAAAATTACTATCAATTATCAATAAGTCAGATTAGCTGGTAACGAGTAGTTTTTGTATCTGCTCATTTAGAGGTACAATTACTTGTGCGGCTGCTTCGATGACTGCAGTCTCTACATTAATAATCCTGCTGAAGATCACCATGGATTCAGACATCTCAATCACTGTACCTGTAAGCAGATAATTAGCAGCTAGAATTTTACCGACCTCGATCGCTCGGTTTGGCTCTACTAAATCAGAAAGTGAGAGTTCCTGTTCACGAAGCACTTCATCCATTTTCCGACGCTCTACAATATGATATTCCATGTCCGAAAGTTTAAAGAGCTGTGTAGCTGCAGATTCGTTTAAATAGCTTAGCAACTCAGCTTTTCGCTCATCTGAAAAACTGAATCCTGAGACAGCGATGTTCCCAGGTGTCTTCTTTTCCAATGTTAAAAGTAATTCACGATATAGATTATTCATATGCTGTTCCAAAGATCGCTTCTCTTCCGGAATAATTTCTTCATCTGCAATTACATTTTCTATTGTACCTTCACTGAGACTGAGCTCCTTTCCTATGGTGCGCATATATTGCTCGAGTAATTCTATCTGTTTATCAAATACGTTCTCGTTGAGCCTCTTACGCGCGTTCTTGACCTCGTTTTTCACCCTATGAACCAGGAAAAAAGCCTCTTCGTTGCTTATGAAGTAGTAACCTCTACGATAGTAGCCGCGGCCAATCGTCTTGAGTACTTGTGCAATTCGAAGCATAGTTCCTGCTTTGAGCACGCGGCCATCAGAGAAACCTGTAAGTGGATTTTTATCAGGCACCACAGTCAGCTCAAGCTTCAGAGGCTCAATCCGGCGGCGTTGTCCTTTTCTATCAGTGTATGCAGCTTCTAATACAGCAATTTTTTTTATTCCGATCTCTTGCTCAGGAATGTTAATCTGTACAACAATTGTCTCATAATCACCACTGTGCAGGACAGGAAGAGAATAGTTTACTTTACTACCTGTAGATTTAATTTGATGCTTAAATCCCCAGGTGCTGATGATTTTACTGCCTTGAAGATTAAGAGTAATCTGAATGTCCCTTACCAGCGGCACTGACATTCGGGCTAAGCCGTGGCCAAATGTTTCTTCTAAGCGATCTCTATCAGATATGAAACGGGAGCTGCCACCACCGTCCTCAGCCAAGGCCTTCATTATCCTATGTTCGAATCGTTGGCCATAGCCAATGGTTGAAATCTCTATGCTTTGCTCGCGGAAATTTTTTACTAAATCCAATGCCCCTCGAGCTCTTCCCCATCCATCACTGAGTAACAAGATGCGATTTGTTCCATCGGGATTGAAATATTTTAAAACCTCCTCATAGCCTGCTTTAAGTCCAGAGGTTAAATCTGAATCACCTTTGGGTTCTAATACGTCTACAATTCTCTTGAATCGTTCTCTTAGGTTATTGCTACTCATTCGTGTCGAAGGGAATTGAACCTCAACTTTGTCATTAAAAGCAATGAGTGCAATCCGATCCTTATCTCTTACCGTATTTGCTAACAGCTTAAGTGATTCTTTAACCATCTCCATCTTATCCGGCTCGGCCATAGAACCACTTCGATCGACCACTAAGGCAAGATTGAGTGGAGGTAGGTCTTCAAAAGAATAGCGTTTGCCCTGTATACCTATGATCATTACCTCTCCTTGTCCGGCCGCAGACACTTGCCTATGCCCCGGGTACAAGTAAATACCTAATTCACCCTCTGGATCCGGATAGTTGAAGTCGAGGGCAGAAATGAAGGACTCTATCTCTACTTCCTCAGCGGGAGCGATGATACCTCTCTGGGCAAGATACTCGCTTCGGGCAATGCTCACCTCTTTTTCCCCACCTGCCCAGATTAACGGGCTGAAAAAGATAAGAAAGCAAACCAGTTTAACAACTTTCATCGTGCTTACCCCTACTTTTTTTTATTGATTTGATAACGTTTATAAATTCGTTCAGGTTCAGTCTTAATAAGTGCTAACAAGCTTAGCACTGCTACTAAACTTATGCCAGTTACATACCCAGTACCGACATCTTTCACGTTTGGATTTGCTCCAATATCTTTTATATATAGATAGTAAGCTGTAATAGACGTTGCAGCTAAACCGAATGAAGCTATCACTGTTACTGCTTTGTATCTTTTCTCACGTTGAGCAAGTTTCTTAAGAGTTAAGGCAGCCCGTGTTTCACGAGCTGCTGGATCTTGCTGATCCAATACAGCACCATATTCGGCACGCATATCCACTGGCGCTACAATTAACTCACTCAAGCCAAAGGCGATAGGAAGATGTCCTAAAAGACACTGCCCTAATGCAATCCCAAACCCGCAACCGAAATAGTCTCCATCTTCTTCCTCTGGACCCCAGTCACTAAATGTCGGCATTAATGCCAAAGAAAATCCCCCAGCTGTCATAATGGTGCCGGCTATTAATAGCCCCACTCCAAGATCCGATTTTCTTTTCAAACTCGGCGGATTCTTCATCACGAAATCATCCAACAGTGCAATAGCAGAACCGGAACTAGATTCTCCCTCTATAATTGATTTATCAGGTTTAGCTGGGAGAGAAAGCTCCTCAGATAAAGGTAATACGCTTAGAGACTCCGTCACTAATTGTGAGGCCGCCTCTTGTGAAATAGGCAGGAATAACTCCTGTGCTTGAGTTATCCATGGCGCAAGTAGCAGAATTATTATAGAAACGAGGATTTTTTGTAGCATAATTCCTCCTCAAGCTTAATCATGTTCGAGCGAAGAACAAAGATTGTTTTAGTTAAGTCAAGTAGAATAATCCACAATTTTTCCACATTCCCATCCCATCAGCCATATAACACCATGTGTCCATAAGAATGTGCTTGCTTTGCAATCGCTCCTTCCGTATTTAAGCGAATTCATAAAATAACCACCTAACATCATACAAAACTCGTGCATAGAAACCCGTAGAGCGACGTTTTGAGACAAAATGATACTTAGATACCCCCTCTATTTCAAGCCCCCCTGTCGTGGATGTAGAGATTGCCCACATCGCTGCCTTTGTCGTTTTAACCATAGAAGTGATATTCCAAATAGCAGGTATCTCGAAAAAACCCAGGATTGCCAAAAACCAGCACATTCTCTGTTCGATCGAGAAAGCCTCCGTCCACGAGAACGCTCAGCTGAGCATTCACCTTTGCCGGCAGCCTTCTTGCGATCAAAGCTTTCCAGGCTCTTCTCCAGCGGCAACCCAGAAGCCCTAAGAAGTCGATCAATACGATTCTTGCGCCGTTCTTCCCGTTCCCGCTCGAACGCTTCTGC
>JAUWZD010000135.1 GCA_030615505.1 Spirochaetales bacterium
ACCAAAGGTCGGGGCTTCTTGGCGCAAGTTCTCGCAGTATGCCGCTCGAACTTGCTTAGCAATGCCTTCGACATTGCTTGCTTATTTTGACCATTCATCCCCGACTAAAAGTCGGGGCATTCTGGTTATTCTTCGTAAAAACCCTCACAGTTAAACTGGACCACCATCAGAAATTTTGCGATTAGCATATTGCGATTTATAGGGTACACCAATATTGCAAAAGCATTACGTGATATGATGGCCAAACCTCATCTAACATTACAACTTATAGGAATCTAAAGTTCATTTTCATTGAACTTGGTAATGTTTTGCCTTCTTATCCGAAGGAAGTGGTTTGGTGTTCCAAAATTTGCCCGGATTTGATTAATCTTTAGTCATCTTATCATTTTAGTTGATATTTTTACTTATTAATGACGAAATATACCTTTCATGATCATGACTTCTTTGATTTTTTATCGACTTTGACGTTTCCCTGCTTGTGGCCCCTTTTCCCTTGACACACAAGGGTATTTCACCCTATACTTCCTGTGCAACCAAGGGAATTCTTATCATATCATATATCATAATTTTCAGGATCAATTGATTTCCACCTAAGAGGGTGTCTCATGAGACTCGCAGACAGGATGTATCGCCTGAAGAAGGAAAGTGCTTTCGTGGTTCTGGCCAAGGCCAAAGAGCTCGAACGTCAAGGCCGGGACATTGTCCACCTCGAAATTGGCGACACGGTTTTTGATACTCCTTCAAACATCATTGATGAGGCCTATGCCCAGATGAAAGAAGGGCAAACGCACTATTGTCCTTCGGCGGGGCTTTTGGAGTTGCGCGAGGCCTGCTGTGAATGGTTTCGTCGCGATGGAAGGGGAAATTACCGTCCAGGTGAAATCGTTGTGGGCCCAGGAGGGAAGCCGTTTCTTTACTACGTGATCATGACTCTCGCCGGACCCGAGGATGAGGTGATTTATCCTGATCCGGGCTTCCCCGTCTATGAGTCCGTCACGCTGTATGCCGGGGCGAAACCCGTGCCGCTCCCGATGCTGGAGGAAAACGATTTTCGATTCACGCCGGATGATTTGGGCAGCCGCGTGACGGAGCGCACTCGCCTCATCATCTTGAATTATCCCCACAACCCAACCGGCGGCACGCTAGCTCGTGCAGAGCTTGATGCTATTGCCGAAATCGCCATCGAAAACGACATTGTCGTCTTGTCCGATGAGGTGTATGCCCACATGCTCTTCGAAGGAGAGCACATTTCCATCGGGACCCTGCCCGGCATGCGGGAGCGCACCATCATGCTCGAGTCTTTTTCCAAGACCTATGCGATGACGGGCTGGCGCCTGGGTTTTGTCGCCGCTCCCACTTGGTTGGCTGAGCCATTGACCTGGCTCATTACCAACTCGGTGAGCTGTGTTCCTCCCTTTGTGCAGCACGCGGGTGCTAGGGCATTGCTCGACGATCAGGCCGAGAGCCAGGCCATGATGGAGGATTTCAGAAGAAGGCGAGATAGTTTTATACCGGATCTCAATGAGATCCAAGGCATCTCTTGCAAATCCCCCGAAGGGGCTTTTTATGCATTTCCGAATGTCAGCCAGCTCCCAATGAGTGCAGAGGAGTTTGCCGACTATCTTTTGGAGCAGGTGGGTGTGGCAACCCTTCCAGGATCTGCCTTTGGTTCCCATGCCGAAAAGCATTTGCGCATGTGCTTTGCTACCAGTGTGGAAAACTTAGAAAAGGCCATCGATCGAATTAGCGAAGCAGTGGCCCAACTCGGGCAGTAACCTGATCGGCTGAGGCTTCTGCTCGAAATGCGCAAATCCACGAAAAATTCGTGACGAAATTTGATCCCTACCGGGGGTAGATGCGGGCGGTACGTTCACTGATTTTATTCTGTGCCAAGGACGTCAAGTCCCCATCTGCAAAGTTCCCTCCACACCGGATGACCCAGCTTGTGCCATCCTAAAGTTTTTGTCGGACTTTGATGAAATGAACCCTTTGCTTTTGACTATTTTATGACCCCTTTAAGCTATGGAGGTCGTGGGAAGGATATCAATAAATAAATTTCTTAGAAGGAAAATGACAGGAAATTCAGGGCCTTAGATAGGGGTTCGTCACTCTAGTCTATCCATTAATCGGAGGTGCTTGACGATAGAAAGGGTGTGCTGTAGAAAGTACCGTTCAATTTCAGGAGGGTGTTGCGATTTGATTGGATCCTGTGTTTAAAAATGGCATCAAACTGTCCGGAATTCTTATGCCCAAATCTTTCTTACTTATTTGCCGCAAGTGAGCACATGCATTATTTTTTAAAAATTTCATTCGGTGAGTTTCGATCACTATTTTAATATCGATCGTTTTCGCCTGCATTTCCTCTCTGATGATTCAGATGAGTTAATCTTTATTTATTTGATTGCCCCAAACTCGATCGCCCAAAGGATTTCAAAAAGCCGTTCACCCAATTGAAGCTTGACATCACAATCTCAAAAACGTTGGAGCTGCAGTACAATCTGTTTAGAGAGACCCTTTCAGTGGAGGATGGCACAAAGGAAGATGAATACGGGACACGCCGCTGAGCCGGCAGATCCGGCGCAAATTTCATTTCGAGTGGCAAGGCAACGTTTATATGGTCCAAGAGCCCTATTTGCCCTGTTGGGATATTGTTGTCGATCATAGCCATCTTAGTACCCTCGTGCCATGGTAACTCAATGGCGACGGAGAAAGCGCCTGAGGGAAGGACTCAAATGTAGTCGGGGAGGCATGAGGACGGTTCTCCTGTCTCCTCGAGGCCCTGTTGATGTTACTTTCTGTCTCGCTTCCGATCTCCGTTGGAAGGAGATGGCGCTCTCGAAATTCAGGGTCGGTGGCTGTGCTTTCCTTTATTCTGGTATCGAGTCCTGCTATTCTTGCTGATAAATTTAAGTCCGAGAAACTTTTGATTAAGAGATCAATACTTGAATAAAGGTCGGTCCAGTCGAATTGCAGAAGCCGGCAAGTAGTAGAAAGTTCGACTTCCTTTGCCGAACATAGGAGTGTTGAAAATCCTTTTTACCTTATCCAGATCAAAAGGCCTAATTTCCAGTCACTACGAAAAGCGAGTCCCCTTAAAAAACAAAGCTAAAATTTACTCCGCTTCCATTTCTGGAATATTAATAACCCTATCATGCAAATAGTCCGCTACTCAAGGACGTGTATATTCCTCTTAGCACACATATCCTTGAGTATTTGTGGCCATACAGTAACACTGACTTCACCAAGGTGCGCAGTCCTCAGAAGGTACATAAAGGTACGCGACTGTCCAATGCCACCGCCTATGCTGAGAGGAATTTCGTCATTCAGGATGCCTTGGTGGTATGGGAACTCAAGGAAATCAAGTTGACCAGCCATCTCGAGCTGCTTTTTGAGTGTTTCTTTTGTAACGCGGATGCCCATTGATGTAAGCTCGTGTCGACGTCTCGTCACAGGGTTCCAAACGAGAATATCGCCATTAAGCCCATGCATGGATCGACCGTCTTCGGACACCGTCTCTGTGACCCAATCGTCATAATCTGCCGCTCTCATCTCATGCGGATAACCATCATTGAGTGGCCAGCCGATTCCAATAATGAAAATAGCAAGAAATCTCTGTAGGACTTCTGTTTCACGTTGTTTTCGCGGCAAATCGGGATACATATCAAGGATATCTTCAGCATGGAGAAAGGTTAGTTCCTCGGGCAAATCAGGGTACTTATCCGTTTTCAGTTGCGGGAAAAGCTCCTGAATGTGCTTACCTGCACCCACAATGACCTTCCAGATCTTCCTTACCGTTTCCTTCAGATAATCTAGATTACGCATTTCCCGTGTGATCACTTTCTCCCAGTCCCATTGATCTACATCGCAACTATGATCGTGATCAAGAAAGTAATCTTTGCGTACTGCACGCATGTCAGTACAAATACCCTCACCCACTTCGCAACAAAACTGTCTCAGCGCAACTCGCTTCCACTTGGTTGCGGCCTGCACTGCCTGGGCATCAATTGGGTGCTTGTCATAGTCGTTTGAAATGTGGAAGTGGATTGGGGTACGTGAGCCATCACGGTCCAGGTAGTCGTTCACGCCGCTCTCAACGTCTACGATCAGAGGAACCGTAACCATCATCAGATTAAGCTCCTTGCACAGACTCTCTTCGATGTATTTTTTCAATGCAAAGATTGCCTTCTGTGTTTCCTTTGGGGTTAGCAGAGAGCTGTAGTTCTGTGGCAGGATTTTCTTCAGCTCATCATAGTCGCCGATGCCTGGCCCAGCCAGGTCTGCTTTCTTATCTTCCATTGTGTTCTCCTCTCTTTAATTCCGGAAGCCGGAGTTAGAAATACTTAGAGTCTTTTCGCTCAAACCCGCAGTTCCGGGTATGAGCGGCGGTTACCCAAACGCTCCACCCACAGACCCGGACGTGACCAATTCGGTCATCCGGTTCCTCAGATCTGATTTCTCGGATACCAAACAGGCATAACCCCGTTTGGCGCACAACTATGCTACCCTGTAGCCTGTTAACTTCAACAGACTACTCCGCACTCCACCGAAGTTGCGGTGATACGGTTTGTGGTCTCGAAGTACCTCCCGTATTTCCCTCCGGTGGAACGTTATGCCTGTGGAACATCCCGAGAATCGGGGGCTTTACCTTCCCTTAAGTGGGTCCCTTGGGCCTCGGTTCCCCACCCTATCGATCAAGTATCACAACCTTGACCATCGGTACTATGATCCGTTTCATCCCGTCTTTAATAGGATTCCCAACGACCTGGATTTAACTTGGCACGATATGACTACTCGCCTAAACAAATTTAATTATGTATATAAACTATAGTCCTTTTTGAGAGTGCGACTGTAGTCCCTATCCATATACTGCAAGGCGCGTTATCGGCTAGGCAGTGTGTCTTGCAGATTGACTCAGAGGCAGATGAAGCGCCATGAAGACTCTCGCATATAGCAGCTTAATCCAAAAAGCATCTGGGCTACAACTAGGAGATTAGATTCTATCTTCTTTTCTTGTATCCCTTTCCGGGAATAAACTGTCCCAAACCTGGAGGTGCTACGCATTTTCCTTCTTCAGCAACTATATGCCCGCGTAGATACGTAGCAACAACCCTGCCTTGCAAGGTAAGACCGGCGTATGGTGTCCATCCCGCCCTTGACAGAATACTTTGATCTTCAAGAACGTACTTCGCATCAGGATCGACCAGGATAAAATCTGCATCGCTACCCACCTGCAAGGCGCCTTTACGAGGGAAAAAACCATACAGCCATGCCGGCATTCTGGCATATGCCTCTACAAGGCGGGGATAGTCTAAACGGTTCTTTGAAATCGCATCGAGCATGAGTGGTAAGGTTGTATCGACACCAGGAAGCCCAAATGGCACATCCCAGATTGAACCACTTAATTTTTGAGATCGGGTCGCTGGAGCATGATCGCTTGCAAGATAAGATATTTTACCAACCTTAAGTCGCTCCCACATTGAATCAAGATCCCCTGATGAAATGGCACGTGCAGGCGGAGTGAACTTTCTCAAACCACCCATTTTTAGAATTTCTTTTTCTTTTAGGAAGAAGTATTGGGGGCAGCTTTCTGCATAGATAGGGGTTCCGCGAGACCTATATTGTTGTATAATGTCCACAATATGTGCGTGACTGCAGTGAGCTATGACAACATTTGCCTTCGATGCTTCGGCGAGTGAAGCCACAGTTTTAACTGCAACCTGCTCAGCAAGCTTACTTCGACACTCCGGTATGACGCCTCCGTCCTCACGCCCGCATGCCTTCAATTCAACTTCTGCTGCTTGAGTGAGTGCTTCGTCCTCGGCATGAACAAGGAACACAGCACCGTCTTTTTTAAGCATATTCATAGCCTGAAAAAGGGCACCCATTTGAACTGCATTGATTCCATGTGTAGTGCAGGTGAAAACTTTGATAAAAGCAGCCCCCTCTCTAATCACTCCCCGGATTTCCTCTACGCCATTAGGCGAAAAGTGGGCAGAAAGACCAAAATCCACGACGGATCGGTTTTTAAGGTATTCGACTTTATTCTGAAATTCTTCAGCTTTGTAAACCGGACTAAAGTGATTATGCTCAATTATTATTGTTACACCCGCAACGGCCGCAGCAGCACTCCCAGTGGGGAAATCTTCTCTCGTCGTGTCACCGGGATCCATGAAATGGATATGAGCGTCAACCATACCTGGGAGGAGAAGGAATCCCCGAGCGTCTACAACCTCATCAGAGGGAAGATTAAGCTTCCCAAGCCCGACAACTTTTCCTCTGTTAACGAATAGGTTCCCTTCGATAACATTGTAAGGAGTAACAATCCTAGCTCCTCGGATAACAAGGTCAATTTTTCCCATATCAACCAACTTCCCTCGTTACTTATTTATCTCAATCGGAAAATGAAATAGTTCCTCAGCATTGCTGCAAAGAATGCGAGAGCTATCCTCGGGTTGTAAATTTGCTTGTTCGACAACTCTTAAGGGATTTTCGTCCCCCATGTCAAAGGGAGCATCACTACCAAGGAGAACGTGTTTTGCTGAAGCCCAATCAATCAAAAATCGGAGTGCTTTTGCAGAAAAAAGTATCGTGTCGAAATAGATATTCCGAAGGTATTCGGAGGGAGATGCTTGCCCATTTTGGCACTCCTCGCGAACCTCATGGCCGCGGTCAGCCCGACCAATTTGATATGGTGCGAAACCGCCCCCATGGGCTGCTATCACCTTCAGCCAAGGGCACTTCTCAAAAACCCCCGCATATGCAAGTCGGATTAGACAAACCGTTGTGTCAAGCGGGTTGCCAATAATATTAGTGAGGTAATACTTCTCCATACCCTGTTTAGAACCTGTGTAATAGGGATGTATGAAAAGGGGGACATCCAAATTTTCGGCAAGTTTAAATAATGAGTCGTACCGAGGGTCATCAAGAGGTACCTCTCCCACAGAAGGACCGATCTCCGCACCGGAAAGATGAAGCTTGTTCACAGCACGGTACAGCTCTTCCATTGCAGCCTCAGGGTCCTGCATGGGTAGAGTGGCCATTCCTGCAAGCCGGCCCCCTGATTCAGAAGTCATTCGGGCTATGCCGTCGTTTATACGAGAACAGATGGCTTTCGTGCGGTTTAATTCAAGGTCATAAAAGAAAAAGGGGGGGGCAATGCTTACAACTGCCTGATCAGCACGGAGCCTGTTTAATTCCTCTAATTTGTCTTCGACCTTATGAAATGAGGAATGAAGTGGATATTTATATCCCGCACGGTGGATTACAGTTTGAATTTCTGATGCTTCTTCAGGCTGAATTTGAACCCCAAATTCAGACGCCGACGTGGCTAACTCCAATGCTTCTTCGGGGATGACATGGTTATGTATGTCGATCGTTCTAGTCATATTGTAATCCTTCTGTCCTATAGAATTTCTAATAGATCCTTAGAGCGGATTACTTCTCCTATTATTCGATCTATAAACATAACAGCGGCGTGATGGAACTCTTGACCATCCATACTATCACAACAATCTTCAACTACGTATACTTTGTAGTCTCTATTAAAGGCCTCAAATGCGGTACACAGCACACAGCTGCTGGTATTAATACCGGCTAAAATAACGGTTTCCACGTCCATTTGACGTAGCAGAAAATCCAAATCGGTGCCAAAAAAACCGCTATACCTCTTTTTTGTATTAACAATGTAATCTCCATTTTTATACAATTCAGTTATTATTTGAGTGCCAGGGGATCCCGCAATATTATGCGTAGCTATACCTCTTCTTGTAGAGTTTGGTTCATCGTTCTTCTGCTTCCAGTGAGGGTTAGAAAGGATTTCTCCACAATCTCGGTAAACTGTTACCACATGTACTATGGGAATATTTCTGCGTCTGGCTTCGTCGAAAAACTTTTTAGCATTTCTGATAACTATTTCGCAGTTTTCCGCTGGCAAGAGTGGTAATGTTGCAACTTGTGGATCCAGATGTCCTCGATGCATGTCAATAGCAACAATAGCATATTTATTCCTTTTCATATCGGGTTTCCCTCCGTGTCTACCTTGGTCGTTTTGTGAATTTTAGCTTTTTTTGCTTCGTGTCTTGTATTAGCATATTTAGCTATCAACTTAGTAAAAATCAGTTCAAATATAAGTTACCCCTTTCACGATAGAGATAGGAATTGTGTTCGGGCAAGAAGTTTATATATCTTAGGCTCATCTGTCAATGGCAAAACACACTTTTTGTTCCGAGGGTCGAGGTTTTTGCCGAATATGGGCGTTATACCTTTGAATGTCTCATGAGGGCCTGAGTGAGCCCCTCCCGGGAATTCTTGCCGAAAATTGTCACCTAATATCCTCTTTGTCCGCTGCTTTCTAGACAATTTTGATCCGATAGTCTAAGTATAATTTACATTTTCTTCATATTCCTTAATTAATCTCCGAAAAGAGATAATTAATAATTTTTCTTGGTTGTAGAATCAATTAAGGCCCTGGCATATGAATTATCCTCTGGGAAAAATGAAAGCTGTGAATGGAGACATATCTTCTGGATTTATTTCAAGTATGAAAGATAAAGAACTAACAAATGACCGGGAAGAACAGATGATGAAATTAAAAGAGAAGATCAGGGTACTGGAACAGAAAATCGCCGAAACCAATAGCAGAAAAGCGAAAATAATGAATGGCGAGTCAGTGAAAAATGCCTGAGACGTTAAGGAACCTGGTTTCTAATAGGAGAGTGGTTATGAAAAATGATTCAGATTCTGAAAAAAAAGAGACTACACCAATAAGCCGAGCTGCTTTGCTTAATATATTGGAAGACTTATACAACACGAAGGAAGCGCTTCGAGAAGCTAAGGATGAGCTAGAAATACAGGTTGAAGAGCGCACCGCTGAACTGCTGAAGGCCAACGGGAAATTGAAACAGGAAATAGAAGAGCGCAAGCAGACAGAG
Organism: Spirochaetales bacterium; assembly: GCA_030615505.1. Classification (GTDB taxonomy): domain Bacteria; phylum Spirochaetota; class Spirochaetia; order SZUA-6; family DRHE01; genus JAUWZD01. Next base: position 8,931 of record JAUWZD010000135.1, read on the forward strand.
GAGACGCTTCGGGAATCAGAAGAAAAACTCAAGACCATAATGGAAAGCGTTAATGATGTGATCTTTCAACTCTCCCCTTTAGGCTTTATTAAGTATGTGAGCCCAAAGGTGGAAGAACTTTATGGCTATAAGCCCGAAGAGCTTATTGGAAAACATTTAAAGAAAACAACTCCTCTGAGTGAAGTGCCGAAGGCTTTAGAAGTACTAAAGAGAGTTTTATCAGGAAAAATAGTCAAGAACTTTGAGATAAACCAACTGGATAGCAGAGGAAGGATTTTCTCCATGGAAATTAATGTTACTCCTGTGAGAAAAGAGGGCAAGATAATTGCAGTGCAGGGGGTTATGAGAGACATCTCCGAGCGCATAAAAGCCGAGAAGGAACTCAAAGAAAGCGAGGAGAAATACCGAACCATCCTCGAAAGCATTGAAGAAGGCTATTATGAAGTTGACCTTGCTGGCAACTTTACATTCTTTAATGATTCCATGTGCAAGATACTCGGATATTCCAGAGGTAAAATGATGGGTATGAATAACAGAGAGTATATGGATCAAGAGAATGCCAGAAAGGTGTATAAAAAATTCAACAGAGCATATAACACAGGAAAACCTGACAAAGGATTTGATTGGGAGTTTACAAGAAAGGATGGGAACAAGGGACATGCAGAGACTTCCGTGTCACTATTGAAGGATTCAAAAGGTCAGCCAATCGGGTTTCGGGGTATTCTCAGGGATGTTACAGAAAGAAAGCGATCAGAGGCAGAGTTGATCCAGGCCAAGGATTTTTTACAGAACATATTTGACAGCTCCACAGACGGTATCACAACCACCGATCTTCAAGGAAATGTAATATATACATCTCCAAGAGTAAAAGATATTTTAGGTTATGAACAGGAAGAGATCA
>JAUWZD010000139.1 GCA_030615505.1 Spirochaetales bacterium
TGGTCGGCCTGATCATTTATCTATTGGGAAAATTCAAAAAATCTGCCCGGGTCGTGGAGCCATTTACCGGTGGAGAGGAGCTGGACAGAAAGACCGGTAGAGTCATCGGGACCTATTTCTACGACACCATAAAATCCATGCCCCTGCTAAAAAATATATACGCAGCTCAAGGAAAAGGGCATTTAGACCCATATTCCTGGATCGGGGGACTAGGCTTGAGCTTCACCGGTTTTTTGAAACGGGTGCATAACGGACTCCTGTCCTGGTACCTTTCCTGGAGCCTTCTGGGGATCGTAATTCTGGCTGTCCTTTTCATCCTTTTACTGTGAGGGTATACCATGGGAATTGAAATATATTTGCTGGTGCTTCTGATCTTCATTATTGTTGGAGCGTTGATCGCAGTGGAGACCAAAAACCTGCTCTCCGCTGTCATCTCTTTAGGCGCTATCGGTTTCGGCCTGAGTATTGCCTTCCTCTTCTTACGGGCGCCGGATTTGGCGATTGTTCAGATTGCAGTTGAGGTGATTCTGCTCATCTTTCTCATCAGGGCCACTATCGGCAGGGATGTCATCTCTGCCAAGGGACATATACACTGGGCCGGCCTGGTGGTTATCTGTCTGTTGGCGGTGGCTGTTTTCGTTTTCGGTCTCTTCGCCTTCAGGAGCTTAAATGAGTTCGGCGCGCCGATTATCGCCTCGGTTCAAGACGCTCCCTCCAATAAATATCTACAGGACGGACTTAAAAGTACAGGGGCCGCCAACATTGTCACCGCTGTGCTCCTGGATTACCGGGCCTACGATACTCTTGGCGAGGCAACCGTGCTGTTCGCGGCCATTATAGGCGCACTGGCCGTTCTCAGGGGAAGGGCCGCGTCGCGCCGGAAGGGGTCTCGCCAGATGGGGTCGCCCCAGGCCGGGTCAGAACGGAGGAAGGATAAATGAAAGGCATGACTGTGATTGTGAAAACAGTAACCCGCTGGGTGAAGGTGTTTATCTTTCTGTACGGGATTTATATTATCATCACCGGCCATCTGGCACCGGGGGGAGGATTTGCCGACGGGGTCATCATTGCCTGCTCCTATATTCTGCTCATGCTGGCCTACGGCAGGGAGTTTGCCCTAAAACGGCTGAGCTCCCGGGCAGCCCACCATCTGGACAGCTCCGGAGTCCTGCTCTTTCTCGTTGTGGCGCTCCTTGGGCTGGGCTATGGAGGAATCTTCTTCGGCAACTTCCTTCAAACGCGCTTTCCCGGTGTGGCGTTTAAGCTTTTAAGCTCCGGTACGATTCCGATCAGCAATATCGCCATCGGTATAAAGGTAGCCGCATCTGTATTCCTGGTATTTATCATCCTCTCTGTCTTGCGGATTGTTCTGGATGAGGATGGAACCCAGAAGATGGTTCAAGATGAAGAGGAGGAATAAGAAGTGATCTATTCTTTGTGCTTTGTCCTGTTTATTATAGGCCTTTACTGTGCGTTGACCAAGAAGAATATCGTCAAGATCGTCATTGGCCTGATCATCATGGAATACGCAGTGAACCTGTTTCTCGTTCTACTGGGTTACCGGAAGGACGGTGTAGCCCCCATTGTGGAGAAGACGACCAATCCTCTTGAATTCCTCGCTACTTCTGTTGATCCCCTGCCGCAGGCGCTTGTCGTTACCTCGATCGTAATCGGCCTGGGCGTAACCACTCTGGCCATTGCCCTGTGCATCAAGCTCTATGAGAAGTATGGCACTTTTGATATCTCAGAGATTAGGAGATTGAAGGGATGAACACGACAATGCTGATTCCCCTACTGGTTGCGATTCCCCTTTTGTTTGCGTTTTTCATTCCCCTGGTTGCCCGAAAGATCAGGGTACTTGCCGACATTCTCGGGAATCTGGCTACCCTGGGCGCGCTAATCATTGCCATCTTGATCTTTGGGAGCAGGGGTATCTACGAGCTCGGAGGCTGGAGCCCGCCGATCGGTATCAACTGGGTTCTGGACGGGTTCAGCAATCTGATGCTGGTGATTATCAACCTGATCAGTTTCACCGCCACTCTCTTCTCCAGCAAGTATATGGAGCAGTACACGGCCAAGTACAAATACTACTCCCTCTTCCTGCTGATGGTGGCGGGTATGAACGGAGTTGTCCTCACCGGTGATATGTTCAACCTGTTCGTGTTCCTGGAGATCGCTTCAGTCGCTTCCTATGCATTGGTGGCTTTTGGAGGAAATCACGAAGAGCTGGAGGCCTCCTTCAAGTATCTGATTTTGGCCAGCATCGGTTCCACTCTGATCCTCTTCGGGATTGCCTTTACGTACGGAGCAACGGGCTATCTCAATATGGCCTCCATCGCAAGCACCATCTCAAGCGGCGGGAGAAACCCAATCCTCCTCTTTGCCGTTGTGTTTTTTATCGTGTGCTTTGGCATCAAGGCTGCGCTGGTTCCGTTCCATCCCTGGCTACCCGACGCCCATCCTTCAGCTCCGGCTCCAATTTCCGCCATGCTCTCAGGGGTCCTGATTAAAGCTCTCGGTATTTATGCCCTGACCCGGGTCCTGTTCAACGTCATCGGGATGACGACTGTTTTTGGATGGGTGCTGATCGCTGTGGGCGTACTCTCCATGGTCGTCGGCGTATTTCTGGCCGTCGGCCAGTGGGATTTCAAGCGTCTGCTGGCCTATCACAGCATCAGCCAGATGGGATATGTAATTCTGGGAATAGGACTGGGCGGATACATCCTTTCCAGCGGCGGAGAGCAATCTGCCGCAATGTTGGCTATCCTAGGAGGAATCTTTCATCTGGCCAACCATTCGGTGTTCAAATCTCTGCTCTTCCTGTGCTCAGGCTCCATCGAGTACAGCGCGGGGACGAGACAATTGAAGGAAATGGGGGGGCTTCTGGAACAGATGCCTTTAACCAGAGCCACCTGCACCATTGCCTCACTGTCGATCGCCGGTGTTCCCCCCTTTAACGGCTTCTGGAGCAAGCTGATCATTATAATCGCCGCCTTCCAGGCAGGGTTTCCCTGGCTGGCAGCGATTACTATCCTGGTCAGCTTTGTGACGCTCATTTCTTTTCTGAAGGTGCTGCGATACGCATTCCTGGGGAAACTACCGGAAGCACTAAGACAGGTCCGGGAGTCTCCGGCAATCATGGCAATAGCGCTGGTCATTCTGGCCATTCTGTGTACGGGAATGGGTCTGCTGCTCGTCCCCGGGGTAAGAGAGGTTATTCTAGATCCGGCGGTCGCAGCCTTGCTCCAGGGAATTGAATATGCCCAGGTAGCTCTGCCGGTCTTTTAGAATGAAGTGGAGGAACTTTAGATATGCGTAGAATAACACTGTTTCTGGTTTCAGTGGTAATCTGGTACCTGCTCACCTGGCCGTACAATTTTCAAGAACATACCATGGACTGGCAGATATTCATTGCAGGGATCATTTTTTCAATTATAGCCAGTATCCTGTTCGTAGAAGTGTTCACCAAGCATCCCCACGAACTCTTCGCGCCGATCCGTTACTTCTGGGCGCTTTGCTATATCCCTATGCTGTTCTTCTACATGCTTATCGCCAATCTGTATGTAGTTTATCGAGTGATCCATCCTCTCATGCCCATCCGTCCGGGAATTGTGAAGGTAAAAACCAGATTGAAGAGCGAGTCCGGAAGAACCGCCCTGGCCAATTCGATCACCCTGACCCCGGGAACACTGGCTGTAGATATCACTGACGACGGCTTTCTCTATATACACTGTATCGTTGTCCGCGAAACGGATGTCGAAGGAGCGACCAAACGGATCGTGGGGCGTTTTGAGCCCTTACTGGAAAAGATCTTCGAATAGGGGGACTAGGTATGGAAACGGTATTTCAGGTTTATATCGGGGTCCTGTTCTTGTGCTGCTTCATGTGTCTCTATAGAATCGGCCGGGGCCCCACAGTCCCGGACCGGACCGTGGCCATCGACATATTGGGGATTGTTGTTGTTGGTTTTTGTGCCCTTATGGCGATCATTACAGGAAGGGACTTCTACATGAACATTGCCATCACCTGGGCACTGTTGAGTTTCATTGGGACCATAGCAATGGCCAAGTACCTGGAAGGGAGGGGCTTCGATGAATGAGATCATAGGCATCGTATTTTTTGGCATTGGCATTGTATTTAATTTCTTCGGTTGTCTCGGCCTGCTCCGATTTCCGGATATCTACAACCGGCTTCAGGCGGCAACCAAATGCGTCACCTTTGGAACGATTTTTTTACTCCTCGGAGTGCTCATTTATACGGGATTTAACTCACTGGGAATAAAGGCGATTCTGTGTCTGATTTTTATACTGATCACCTCCCCTACTGCTGCGCACGCCATCTCCAGGGGCGTCCACCATTCCCGTGTCAAGCTTTGGAAGAAGAGTGTGATTGATAAGTATAAAGAGGATGGAGAAGGCGGCTCCGATTAGACGAAATGACGGTGACTCCCTGAAGGCAAGATTCCTAAATCTACTCTGGCTGATCGTTCTTTCGATATGGCTTGCGGGGCTTTTTGTCCTCTGTAGGGTATTGTCGGGAAGTCATATTCATATTGCATTTATAGCTCTGCTCATCTTTTCGGTAAGCTTTTTGGGAATTCTCCTTACCAACTTTCTGTTCAATAACTCACCGAAAGTCAAAATCTGTCGCCTGCAGGCCGGACAGTTTCATGCCTTTTGCAGAGCCATTAAGCAGGCGGCGGGAACACTGGAGCTCCAGGAAATTCTTGACTCCGCCGCAAAGATCATCGTTGAAGTCGCGGGGGTCCGGGGCTGTTCCATTAAGCTCTTGGATTCAAAGAGCGGGGAGATGAGAGCTGGAACCATCGTTGGTATAGAGCCGGAAGCGATCGATGTTGCACTGAATGCCGTTGAAAGTCTATACCAGCAGGGAGCGAGCAGCAGAGAGCCGGTCATCGTACGAGACATTTTCATGCGTGATTTTCCTGCGGTAAATGAAGAGATAGAATCGTTGATCTGCGTCCCGCTCCGCCTGGAGGAAAGGAATCTGGGGGCTATCTGCATATTCGGTGAGCGAGGTCAAAAGCTGTCCGCTGAAATGATCTCGTTACTCTCCAGCCTTGGAGATGTGGTGTCTCTGGCCATTGCCCATGCCTTTATGTACGAAGACCTGAAAATACTGGTTGAGACGAAAACGAAGTTCATGTTTCAGGCCTCTCATGAGCTGCGCTCTCCTTTGAACACCATTCAAACCATCGCTCGAACGCTACTCGATGGTCACCTTGGAGAGCTGGATGAGAAACAGAAGGAGATGATCTCCAGGATCGATATCCGGTCTAATATGCTTTCAGATATAGTTGGAGACCTGCTCGTCCTGGCCATGGGCAGAGCGAAGCTGTCCACTTTTAAGCCCAAAAGGATTGACTTTGCTGAGCTCCTTCAGGAGAGCGTGAAGTTCTTCGAGAACAGAGCAGAGGAGAAAGAGATCGATGTGGAGCTGTACGCTCTTATTCAGGATGCGTCTGTATACGGCAGCGAGGAGGGCTTAAGGTCTGTTATTACCAATCTTATTTCCAATGCCATAAAATACACCCCCCATGGAGGGAGGGTTACCCTGCGATTGTTTGAGTCTAAAGATCAGATTGTGTTTGAAATCAGCGACACAGGAATCGGCATACCTAAAGCGGAGCAAGAGAGGCTGTTCAGCGAATTCTTTAGAGCCTCCAACGCCAAAACTGCTTCCAAAACAGGAACAGGGCTCGGCCTGGCTATAGTGAAAGCAACTGTGGAGCAGCATGCCGGCTCCATCAACGTCGAAAGCGAGGAAGGAAAAGGCACGACCTTTCGGATTTTCCTGAACAAAGCGAAAGGCGAAATAGCATAGCGTGTGAGCAATGAGTAACCGGAGATAAACGTATCTTACAATCGATGAGCTCGGTAAAAGAATTAAATGGCTCATCCATTTGCGGTGAATCGCTGTGTGTTGCCTGTTTTTCGTCATTTTAGATAAACGTTACTTCTTTGATATTCCACTCCCCTTATTACCTCTCATGGTCGGCAACTTTGTTCTCCTGATCCCGAACACGGTCTATCACCTCGATTTCCATTTCTTCCCACAAACCGCGTGTTCTGGAGGAATAAAGACTATATCTCCTTATATATTAAACTACCCTTGGCGGGATATGCAGATATAGTCAGGAATAATGCCAGTGTTTCGAAAATCAAAGTCTGTTATCCTTTTCATCCCTACTAGGTCAGGAACTTGAGGTAGTCTACAAACCCAACAGAATAGCAGTTGTTTTTCAGGTGTGTAATTTTGTTGCATCTTTATTGATTTCTTCAGTCTCCCGGATTATAACTTCTACTATCACTAATTGGGAGTAAAAATGCGGTATATCAGTCAGCAGCGCCAGATCATAAGATCATTCTACACCGGTATTGGAAAAACGGCAGTCATTTTTCCTTCCACCTTCCTCGTAGCAATTGGCACTGGAATGCTCAATTTGGGAATAATTTTCTATATGCGCGAAGTCTACCATGCCCTGCCTGGCCTGATAGGCTGGCTTATGGCATGCAATATTTCCTTCTATATACTCGGATGCTTGTTGATCCGTCCCCTGTTCGAACATCTCCGCCCCCGCTATTTACTGATTATTGCTACATCCTGCATGGCAGCTTTTTCGCTTTTGATTTACCTCTGTCATTCAGTCCCTCTAACCTTCATCCTTTACGGGTTCTATGGACTGTCTGCTTCCTTTTTCTGGCCCCCCATCATGGGCTGGCTATCACAGAAAATTGAGGGAGCAGAACTGAACAGAGTCATGTCCCGGTTTAACCTGTCCTGGAGTCTGGGAATTGTGATCAGCCCCATTCTTGCAGGATTCTTTAGTGAACGCTCGCCGGAGCTCCCCATCTTAGGAGTAATTATATTATTTATATGCACCTCCTTGCTCATAACCGGTGCAGCACTGGCGCTTCCGAAAATACGAAAAGACAACCACAGGGAAAAACAGTCTCATCTAAAAGATAAAGCAGCAGATCACAGCACTTTCCTCCGCTTTCCGGCCTGGGTGGGGCTATTTACCAGCTTTGTTGCCGTGGGCGTAATAGTAACTATTTTCCCCCTCTTTGCGCAGGACAGCCTGGAAACGAGTAAAAGCATGGTAGGCACACTCCTTTCGATGCGTGCCCTCTTCACAACGATCGGCTTTATTCTCCTTGGGCGGAAAATTTTCTGGCATTTCAAAGCCCGCTACATAGTCCTGGGACAGATCTTCCTCCTGGTTTTATTACTATTTATGATTCGCGCACACTCGGTTATCTTTTTTGCAACCCTGATGCCATTACTGGGATTGGCTACATCCTTCATCTATTCTAACAGCCTCTTTCATGGAGTTGCCGGCAGCACCAGGAGGGCGGACAGAATGGCTGTTCATGAATCCCTTCTCACTGGGGGATTCATCACCGGATCATCCATTGGGGGAATGCTCTATCAACACTACTCCATGAGTACTGTGTTTTTATTCTGTATACTATGTGGTTCCGCCGGTATCCTGGCTCAGATCATCTTCTTGATAATAAATAAAAGAACAGGGCTATCCTCTAAAACGCGGAATAAAAATGAAACGAGCCCTTCTGGAGCTTGAAGGTCTGAAGTTTTCGGAGAATGGAAGAGTTCTTATGGAGAGAATTTATTAAAATGACTCAGGTATACCTTCCACGCGCTTTTAATCAAAGTCTTAACATCACTGTACCGGGCTTTCCAACCAAGAATCTCCCGGGCATATTCTGAAGAGGCAACAAGCCTGGCTGAATCACCAGGTCGCCTGCCAACCACTTTTGCATTTATGTGCCTCCCGGTGATCTCTTCTGCGTTCTTTACCATGGTTTTCACACTTATCCCTGTCTCGCTTCCTAAATTGACTGTAAGGCTGCTTCCGTTTTTTTCTATATACTCAAAAGAGCTCACATGAGCTACAGAAAGATCACTCACATGGATATAATCACGGACACCGGTACCATCTTCTGTTTCATAATCGTCACCAAAGATTTCAAGTATTTCACGAATTCCTGAAGCGACCTCCATTATGACCGGTAGTAAATTAGCCGGATTCTTCTCAAGGCCCTTTATCCTACCATCTACATCATATCCGGCGGCATTAAAATAGCGAAGGGAGGCATATTTAATCCCTTTTAATTGATCATACCACTTAAAGAATCTCTCAATCTCCAGCTTGGTAAATCCATAATAATTCAAAGGTTCCACCGGATGCTTTTCATCTATAGGGAGATACTGTGGGTCACCATAAACGGCTGCGGATGATGAAAAAACTATTCTTTTTATGCCAGACTCAACCATTGCATTTAAAATGTTTATGGTACCGGTTATGTTATTAGTCGAATATTTCTCTGGTTTTACCATTGACTCACCTGCAGCCTTAAAAGCGGCCAGATGTACAACACACCCAAACCCCTTTTTCATGGTGGAGAGCAAGAATGGATAATCCAGGATATCACCTTCAATAAAAGAGGCATCATCAAATAGATTCTCATTGCACCCGCTGGACAGATTATCAAAAACAGTTACAGAATACCCTTTATCAAGAAACTCACGAGAAACATGGCTCCCTATATAGCCTGCTCCTCCAATAACAAGTATCTTCACTGTTCTTCCTTTCTTTTTATAGAGAGTTATGATTGGATTGTGTTTTAAATATTAGTTTCAAAAATATGAATGGTCAAGGATTATTAAACCCTTGATAGACTTTTCAAAATATACTATTTAATATATAAAGAAATATCGGGCTTATCGATCCATTTGCCTCAGGCTTTAGGGATGAGTACAGGCCGTGGCGCCGGATATACTGTACACCCTACGGAGGCAAATGTTTCGTGAGGAGGGCGATGAACCTGGTTGCCTCAAAGAGCCCCAAGACTTTTTTTCCTGAAGCTCCCGACCGTGGGGGAAGTATTCATTATAGGATGTGTGGAAAAGTACTTTCGATTTTTCCCAAGGGAGAGATAGATGAATCTAAAAGCTGATCGGTCTTAGAAGAAAACTGCTTTATATCTGGACTGTTCCCGTTAGCGGGACTATCTCTTCTGAGCCTTTGAGAACTTCGATCCCACCACTGTTGCCAGCACCACTAGGGTAGTGGATATTACTATCATTATAATACCCAGGGCTGAAAGTCTGCCCCACAAACCGTCATCGGCAAAGCGTAATATCTGCACCGCCAGCACCTCTGTGCCCGGTCTGGAGAGCACAACTGAAAGGCTCAACTCCCTG
>JAUWZD010000101.1 GCA_030615505.1 Spirochaetales bacterium
CCTGGGTATAGTCGCCGCAGGAGATGAAGTGCTCGACCACCTCTGTGATCCGTTCCAGGCGGAAGCGTCCGTATATGAGGGCATACTTTTCCTCATAGCTGTAGGCAAAGTCTTGGAAGTGCTCTTAAATTGATCTTGATAAAGTATTAACTTTTACGTATTTTTAATTGCTTATATAGCATCAAATTATCAAAATCCAACCGAATTTTGTGTTAATAGCATTAATGAGAGGTCATTCCTCTATAATTCTCGACCGGATAAAAGGTTAAGTGCTTTTTTATTCTCGACTGATTGACTGATTATTATACTTTTCCTAAATGCTTTGATTTTTATCCTTTAGCCAACCTGATTTTGTGGCTATTATTCATACCAACATTCTGCTAATAAGTCCTACTTGAGCCTCCATTCTTTCTTTTTCTTTAATAAGAGCTTCTGCAAGTCCTATGCATAGTTCTTCAAGATCTGGTTTGGGATTTGCCCGCTTCGATTGCTCAATCCATTTATTTGGAATTTTATCTATCCCGTTGAATGCTCCTGCGATGTAACCTGTCATGCAAGCGATAGTATCACAATCTCTCCCAAAATTTGCAGAAGCAATAACGCTTTCGCGGTAATCACCCTTGGTTTCGTAGAACATACCTATTGCACATGGTACCGATTCAAGGGGATCTACACTAAGACTAAACCTATCGTCATCGACATGATATAGCTCGACCCGCCTAATCCACGGTACTATGAGTTCCCGATAATATATTTCTGTCAGCTCTTCGGTGTCTCTTACCTTATAAGCGAGTTCAACAGCTTTGTGAACAAGCCCATAGAGAGGACTCGTATCTCTGTTTGGCATATACGCAGTGGAAGCATGTACAATGGTCTCTACTGTCGAATCCTCTTTCATTGCTTCCGCTGTTGCGGCTGCAATAACGCTGGCTGCATCGCGAGAATAGCTGTCATGGGAAAGTGATGCGACTTCATACGCATCTATTGCGGCTTGCTTAGGATTTCCCGCATTGATAACACCAATAGGTCCAATACACATAGCGGAGCTGTTATCTGGTATATTGCCGCAACCAGCCTCACGCACAGGAGTTCTGCTTATGGCGATTCGATGGTAGGAGTTCGATATTGAATACCAGAAGGTCTGTACATCCATCTCCTTAATCCAAGTATTGGCGAGATCGTCTGCGGAGATTCTGCCCTTTTTATCAATAATGGATTTCGTAATGAGAATCTGCAGTCGTGTGTCATCTGTATATGTACCGGGTTCTTTGCTCCATGCGTAAGCCTCTGATGAATCTCCTGCTTGATGAAAGTCAGATGGTCTTGTTCCGTATGATATTAGATCAGTAACAATACCGTTGTGGAGCTTACGAATGAACTTATAGTACATGTTCTCGATAGGTCCACCTAACGCGTCCCCTATTACTCCTCCGAAAATACATCCAAATACTTTCTTGAAAAGAACAGTTCCCTTTAAATTTTTCATGTGCATACTCCTATGGTTATTTTAAGATTTCATCTATAAGCCTTAGTCTTATATCTATGTTGTCTCTGTACTTCCGCATTACAGCGCAAAATGATCTGGCTAATTCAAATTGTTTAACGGAGTTGGCATCCTCAAAGATTTTAATCCATTCAGTTGCTGTTCCTCCTGTTACAGCTGTAATCGTGTAGCTGCCTATTGTGAAACGAACACATCTTAAGGATGGTTTTTTTCGGATCATCTCTTTTAATACAATTCCTCATTTACGGAATTACATCGCCTGGATCTATCCTTGGTCTGGATCATTTGTATTAGTCAGCTTAACTCAATCAGTAAATTCCTCGGAATCAGACACATTCGATGGTAACTATCTACATAATCATTAGACCTGATATGTTTCAAGTCAAATATCTCCTATATGGGTGTTGTAACCTCAAAACAACAAAACACAATATCTGATAAATAACTATTAAGTATGTTTATAACTATGCTGTTACCTCTCATATTAGGTTTTTAGTGATCCTTTAGTCATTCCTTCGATAAATGATTTTTGCATGAAAAAGTATAAAAATAGGACCGGGATAATCGATATGAAGCTGGCCATATAAATGTAAGCATAATCGCTCTGCCATTCACCCGTAAATTTGTAAAACCTCAATGCGACGGTGCGTATTGCATCGTCACTGAGAAATACGTTAGCAAACAAGAACTCGTTCCAAGTAAAAGTGAATACTATTAATGCAACTGTGGTCATGATAGGACGGGCAAGGGGCAAAGTCACATACCAGAGTGTTTTGAGCTCACTACATCCGTCAATTCTGGCAGCATCCTCTAGTTCAGACGGTATTCCAATGAAAAACGCTCGCATGAACAGAAAATTGAAAGGTATATATATGGGAGAATAGATTAAAATCATGCCAAATCGATTATTGGCTAAACCAAGTTTACTAAAAGTGAAATAAAGAGGGATTAGAATCCCAAACATAGGAATAGATAAAGATCCGATGAAATATGCAGTGAAAAAATTCCTGAAGAAAATATTTAGTTTCACAATCCCATATGCAGCTAGGGTAATAATAAAAAGAACGAGTATCACCGTACCAATGCCAATGATGAAACTACTGAAGTACCCCTCAAGATAACCGCCTTTTGTCCATACACGGGGCAAATTCTGAAACTGAGGGTCAGTGGGAAAAGCAACAAGGACACGACTCACCTCTTCATTCGTTCTAAGTCCATTCATGATCATGATTAAGAAGGGGAAGGAATGGACAAGAGCAACTAAGGATATGAGTACCAAAAGCACTATTTGTGTTCTTCGTCTAATTCTCACACCTCTAACCCTCTCTTTTGGATGATGCGAAAGATGAAATAGAAACCGATACAGAGAAAGCAGATCATCAAGCTCAAAAAGGAAGCGTATCCTGCGTTATAATCCCAGAAACTCTTTTTGTATATCCAGGTCGACGCGATTTCGGTTATTCCTGCAGGTCCTCCTTTCGTCATCACATATACATAATCGAAGGTCACGAATGATCCAATCAATGTGATCATATAAATCGTCACAAGGGTCGGGACAATTGAGGGAAGGGTAACATACCAGAACTTTTGAATGGCATTGGCGCCTTCTATATCAGCAACTTCGTAGAGGTCTGTGTTGACTTGGTGAAGCGCGGCTAAGAACAAAACCATAACAAAACCCCACCAATGCCAGTGATCGGCGTAAGCCACTGCCAAGGGAGCGGTACGGATATTGGTTAAAAGAGACAAATTGCCCAGTCCCTCCCAGCCAATGTTTTTAAATATGCTGGTTATACCTATATACGGGCTGTATAAGATGGAAAATATTCTACCAACCACCACGGCGGACATTACATAAGGAAGAAAAAAAATGCTTCTGAAAAGCATTTGACTCCGCCTCAAATTAATAACCGCTAAAGCAACTGCCAAACCGAAGGCAATCGGGACAATGAAAAAGAAAAGTGTCCAGATTATGTTGTTAAGAAGTGCAAGATAAAAATCATTATCAGTCAACATCCTAAAAAAATTACTTAGACCTGTGAACTCGGGTCTTCCTAATCCGTTCCACTTGGTGGAGCCATAGTAAAAAAGTGTCAATCCGGGCAAAGTGACCACTAAAAAATGGACCAAGAATGCCGGTAGTACAAATAAGGTACCCGCAATCTTTCTCTTAATCTCTGATCTATGCATCTAATTTCAGAACTCGTTCAATAAAGGTAAATTAGTCATTTTTGCGAACACCGAAAATCGCCCTTTTATAGCTTAACCCCAAATCTATGCTTTTACATTTATTAAGCTCTTCGCACAATTTCAATAAGACTTCTTCTTTTTTTTCTGAATGTTGCTCCGGAAAAGCTATATACAACGTATCGTCTTTCCTTTGCACATATGTCCGGCTATTGAGAATAGAATCAACATATTTTTCTACGTCCCTAAGATCTTCGTAATAGGGTTTGACAATTTCAATTATTCTATATCTCGCCCACAACGATGCCATCTTCAACCAGTCGAAAAATAGTTTCTTATCATCGCGTAGCCGTTCTATGCCTTCATCCTGTATCTTTCCTAATAACAGAACCTTCTTCGGCAGCAACCCTCTCTTCTCTTTTAATCTTTTTATCCGGGAGTTGAGACTGTAAAGTTCCTTGCACTTCTCCTTAAGCGCTGTCTTATTCTTCTTTTTCTCCAACTCCAATATCCTATCCGCCACTCGCCTGCGTTGACTCAAAAGGGTTGAGATCTTCTTGCTAAGCTGTTTTACTTTTGGATTATCTACCATATGCTTTACACCTTCATCCGGATCTTCAAGCCCACGTTCATATAAGTGCTCTTCACTATAATCCTCTTTCAAGTAAGAATGAATCTTATCTATCCCATGTTCTTTCAATTTCTTATTCTTGTTCTCCTGCACCCCCCATCTTTTCACCAACCTCTTGAGCACTTCCTCTAAAGAAAGATCAAAGTCGTTTGTTAACGCAGGAGATACCTTCTTACCCCTCCTTATCCATACCTCGCGAAACTTCGCCTTCTTCCCCCCTGCTTCAAACTCACAGATTTTCTCCCAGGCATAGTAAATCTGCGGCTTCTTTTCCTTATGTATGGTATTTCCCTGATGCCTAACCAGCACTTTTACCCATTTACCTTCATCTCTCCTGGGAACATATTTAGCATCAGATCGCCAGCATAAGAATCGTATGATATTATCGATCCCTACACAAAACTCCTTAGAATATCCACCACGGTCAAATATTTCCAATAGCTTCTTCTTCTGGGCTCCATATATATCCCGTAGCTTCTCGTCTATGTCCCGAATAAATACCTTCATATCACGATAACCGTCAGATATCGTAGCATATACCGGGTTTCCAGCCTCATCATGCACAAAATAATACTCTCGGCCCTTCATCGCTAACCTTTTCTGCGGATAATACCCGTATAATGTTTTGCTCCTTCCATGGTACGGCAGGAAAATGCCGTCAATATACACTGTGGTAGAAAAGCACAATAGCCCCCTCATCCTCTTTGATGTTTCAAATATTACATCCCTCATGTCCATCCGATCGACAATCTTCGGTATGCGGCTCCTATAAGTTCCCAGCGAGGGAATCTTATTCCTTCCTATAATGCCGCCCATCTCGTAACTGGGTAGATGCTTGAATCCTTGCTCAACTGTTATTATCTTTGCTGCATTTAACAGAGCGTATGTTGTAGCTAATTCACAGTTCGAAAACCTCTTCTCAGAATCCTCTTCTTCTATTTCTACTTCTATCACAGGAACATGATTCATAATCCCAAACTCGGAAAGAAACACTGCACTAACCGTTGCTCCCCCCTTTTCAACACAAACTTCTTTCTCTCCCGAAAGATCTTCTATCAATTCACCCTGACCGTAATCCTGTTCTTCTTCAGTCTTCTCCCCCTCTTCTCGCTCCCTTCTCTTTTCTTCAAGACGCCTTATTCTCTCTTCGTTCTCCCGCTTTATCCTCTCCCGGTCCTCTTTGTATTCCTTAATAATTACTTGCATCTTACCTCGTGATATGCTCGATTTAAACTCACCCCTCTCATACTTCTCCTGCACTAAATACAGGATCCTTTTTTGGTATCCCCAAGTTCCTTCAAGCTCTTTGTATTTCTTAATGATAAAATCTTTCAGCTCCTCTTCAACTCTCTCAGGTCCTTGTGTATAGCCTTGTAATCCTTCTAATCCTTTAGTCTTATAAAGGTTCTTTATTCGCGTAACAGTATTGCGACCTACTCTAAAAATCTCGCATATCGTCTTTTGAAAGACTCCTATAGATGCCATAATGGCTATGCCAATATTTTTTGCTAAGCTTTCTTCTCTGTTGAAAAAGTAATATTCTCTTCCAGCCCAGAAGATAGTAACGTTGCTGTTCTCATCTTCCCAATAATTGATAAATCCGTTTGGACCAAATAACAATTGACTCATGCTTTAAATATAACACAATTTGTCAAAAATGTCAAGTTTTGGCACCAAATTTAATTACTTATTTTTCTTATTGAACTAGTTCTTAATTTAGATTGTCTCACAACCCCGATCAACCTGGGTTTCAGCTGTCACACTTCAATATGTTGTGCCTCATGCTAACATCAACATATTGATCTACCAATCAATTTTTGTAGGTTGCGGGAAAGCCTCAATTTCTCGTTCACCTATTCCTGAAAAGCCTGAGTGGAAATGATAATTCCCACTCAGGCTTGGAAGTAAATCAACTATTCACCTGTGAACTCATATCCTTCAGCAAAATCCTGCTCAATTATTTTTTGCGCTTCTGATAAATACTCTTCTACAGACTCCCTATCGAGAAATACTTTATCCAGATTATCCATCAGGTACTGGTTGGTTTTATTGGGATAGAAGCCCCAGGGAGAATAACCGATATTTGCTACGGTCTTCATCAACTTATCCGTGAGCTCAAGTCCTAGTCTTACATAAGGATCGGTATCTTCCGGATAATACGAAGGGTCCACCTCTCTACACAACATTTCCATACCGCCATAACCGATTCCTTTGGCGATAGTATCTAACTCGGTATACAGGAAGTTGAATATATCGGCACATTCATCAGGATACTTCGTTCCTTTATTTACGAGAATGACTTCTCCACAAGCAACAGATGTCGAAGGAGCCACACCATCTTTCATAGAGGGCCATGCATCAGCCGCAAACTCATATTCTGTTCCAAATTCGATTGCGCCATAGGCAAGCCAGGTTCCTTCGGGATTGAAAAGTGCATCACCTCTTGAAAAAATCGATCGGGCTTCTTCAATGGTGATTCCTCCGGACAGTTTTTCGTTCCACCAACCTTTATCCCAATCAGCTTTTAAGAGTTTAAAAGAACCAGTGATGTCGGGGTCCGAGAATTTTATTTGATCTTTTAACAACGCAACTAACTTTTTCGCTGAAGCATAGCTGTTAATGTAGTGATCATATAACCATTGGTTTAGTAGTGGCAAACCTGAGTACCCATAGGCAATGGGGATGAGACCTTGTGCGATTGCGCCTTCGCATCTCTCTTCAAATTCGGCTCTTGTCTTGGGTACAGACCATCCATATTTATCCATAAACGTTTTATTGTACCATATTAAAGTAACTTCAGCAGCGTAGGGTAAGGCGTAAAGTTTTCCTTTATACATACAAGAATTATAGGCCCACTCGTACATGAAATCCTGCCAACCATATTTCTTACTGTATCGATCAAGTGGTAGGATTCTGTCCGCATCTGCTAATTCTTTTATATCAAAAGCGTCCATCGTGAAGATATCAGGTCCAGCTCCTGCTGCCAACTGGACTCGAAAAGTCCCACGCGAATCGGGAACGGTTTGAAAATTGATGAGGACATCAGGATTTTTCTTCATATAAGCATCAATGAAGAACGTACGCCAATACTGCTCCCTATCTGTTTCCAAATGTTGCCAGGTGAAATTTACTGTTACCTTTTCGGCCGCCCCTTCTTCTTGCTCACCTGATGCGTATAGGATGGTTGATACTCCCATCACCAGTATCGCTAAAATTATTAAAACCGAAAATCGTTTTATCATGAATATTCCTCCTAAAAAAACTAAGACATAATCTGTCCTTAAATTGTTAATTCGCTATGGATATAGCAAGACTAGACGCACTCCTAAAAAAAAATTGTGGAACGTAAAAGACTATTTATTAGTTTCTCTATGATTGTCATTTTCTTGCTTTACATCTGTGAGCGAATCTCTTGTATAAAGCGTGGGATTTTTTCCGGTGATACAAATCATTAGCAGCACACACATACCCGTTAGCTAACTCACAACCTACATATTATATAAAACTGTCTTTAAATATAACATAAATTTGGTGATTTGTCAAAATAAATATCAACTATTCAGCCCTAATTCCAAAAAAAATAACATTTTTTAGGAAAAGAGGCCGGTGTGAAAAATTACATCCGCCAGTAGAGTCACCCTATATTGGGCTATTTCTGACCAGATATGAAGTGTAAACCTCAGAGAAATAGGCATTTTAGCTCGACTTTGGACATCAATGGTGGGATGGAGCATGTTTTTTCAGAAGCAGAAGCAAGGGTAGGGAATTGATCGCGACATGCTCACCCATACCGCGGGCGAGAGAGATCAATATATTGCGACTGTTTGCTTGATTCGTCTCGTTGGTGAGTGATAGGAAAGATTATAGTTGGCCCTTAGGCTAATTGTCAACAAGAAGGCATAAGGTCACAGGTTGGTCCTTGTAATCAGTGGTGAGAGCCTACAAAACGAGTGAGATGGCAGCGGCATATGGCCGTCAAAATGTCTTTTTCAGCTGAGGGCTTAAGAAGTGAAGGATTGTCGGCTGTTCGTGTTACTGCAGATCTACAGTTTACCCCAGGGAGAAAATTGAAGATAGAACCTAGTTCAAGGATGATGCATCTAATCCCGGCGGTGGTTTACCAGTTTTCACAAGATGGCGAAGGATCTTCTTAACCTCTTGCGGATCGGTTATAATGGCCAGGATCCTCATGGGTGAACCACAGAGAGAACAGACCATCGGATCCGCTTCATACACCTTGGCGATCAGACGTGCCCATGCAGCTCTGCTCTCCGATGAGCAGACAGAGCAATCAGAGTTGTAGTCTACTTGTGTTTCAGGAGAATCAAGGTGCTTCTGCCTCCACCCATCCGGAGCCAGTCTTGCCACATGGGGCTTCTCGATCCATTTGCCACGACTGCGGGATGAGTATAGGCCATAGCGGCGGATATACTGAACACCTTTCTGAGGTAAGTGTTGTGTTAGAAGTGCGATAAAATCGGATGCATCAAAGAGCTTCAGGTTTTCTTTAAAGTAGTCGTTGTAGGTTGTGTGAAAGAGGACCTTTCCATGGAAGCTCTCGAAGCTCACCTTCTTAAGCGAGATTGGCGGACGTGATAGGTACTGCGCAAGGCTTTCCCGCTCTTTCGAACTTCCGCCCGGCAGCAGGATGGATGCGTCAATACTGAAGCCTGAGTGTCTCCACCTGAGAAGGTTATCCGTCATATCCTGGCTGATGAGCTTGCTGTCGAGAATGAACTTGACTACACGCCTGCGGAAGCACTCGGTCATCTCCTGGAGGTTGCCAAATGGGATGTGGATGAAATTACCGTTCTCATCAAAGCCACCTTCCAACACGATGGCGTGCCAATGTGGATTCCACCGCAAGAAATCACCGAAGGATTGAAAGCAAAGTACGGCAGCACTTTCCACCGCGGTTCTCGCGGCTTCGTTGAAATAGCCTTGGATGATATCGAAGATGAGCCTGCTCACATCGGAAAAGAGCTTTCTGTCATGCAGGAAAAACACTCTCAGGCACTTGGGCAGACTGAGCGTCACGAATCTGTGTGGGAGACGCAGGAGAAGATCATTCTCCGCGTACTCGGCGAAGAGAAGCGTTCGTTTCTGAGAACAGGAAGGGCAAAGATGAAAACCCTTGCAACTGAAGGGCCGGAAGAACTCGTTTCTACATTCCGGATTGGTGCACTGTATGCGGGCGATTCCCTGGGTATAGTCGCCGCAGGAGATGAAGTGCTCGACCACCTCTGTGATCCGTTCCAGGCGGAAGCGTCCGTATATGAGGGCATACTTTTCCTCATAGCTGTAGGCAAAGTCTTGGAAGTGCTCTTTGAAGATGGTCTGAAGGATATTCGTTCCGCGCTGAGCATATGTAGGGGCCGGATCCGGATTGAGGTAAAGAGATAATTGTGCTTGCACATAGCTATATAACGGTTAAGTGTTGCCTGGTGCCTTCATCTTTGAATGAGTATGACCGCATAAGTAAAGACAAATCGAAAATGAAAAAGTGCCCCGTCGGCTGAGATGCTTCTCAAATTTTCGTTGAATCCAAAACTTCCTTTTTAAGGCCATTTTTATTATTTTCACCCAAAATCGTCTTAAGAATATATTTTAATTTGAGCACCCCGAGTATTTCTAAACCAGAAGATGCTTTCCTATTTATCATCTGATAATATTTGTTCAGGTGATAATTAATTTCAATTAATTGCTGTTTAACCATCCAACTTCTTATGGCAGGTTGAACGGCTATATAATAAAAAAATTGAATATTGACTTAAAGCCCAAAATTGCATAAATATAGGCATTTTTAATTATTTATACCCACATCTTTTCGGGTGATTGGGCAAGTAGTTAAACAGGCTTTCACAAATCGGATAAGAGTCAACTTATTTCCCTTTTATGGAAGTAGGTGCAAATTCTGTTTCGACGCGTTAAAATGTTATCAGTGAAATTCGAGCAGTCCGGGGATGCGGGGACCGGTAAAGGTGTAGGTCATGAGAAATATAGCAAAAACTTCTCTTATTTTTATATGTTTACTTAGTTTTGGATCAGGCCTGCCGGTTTATCCCACCCTCTGACGATAGCCCTTAGACAAATTCTTGATCAAGCGGCCGCGCACATCGCCGATCCTTACCAGGTCCATGATTTTTTCGAGGTTCCGGTGCCTGTTGGTTCTATCCACCTTCTTGATTTTGGCCGCAAAGTTTAGAAACTTGATCACGGTCATATCAGTATAAAGGGGAGGTGATTCGGGAAGATAGCCGATCTGCTTTTTTACATCCAGCGGCTGCTCCAGTACATCGTGTCCGGCCACAGATGCTCGGCCTTCTGTGGCGGAAATGTAGCCGGTAATGATGTTCATGGTAGTGGTTTTACCGGCTCCGTTGGGGCCGAGGAAACCGAGAATTTCTCCTTTTTGGACTGAAAAGCTGAGGTTGTCTACGGCTAGATGCTGTCCGTAACGTTTGAGGGATGACCACGTCGGCGCCTACGAGAGCCTCCCCCATGTCGCCGACGATACGCAGGCTGCCGCCGTTCTCTGAGGCGTTTTTCTGAGCCTTTTCAATGATTCCCTTCTGAAGGGGAAACTCGGGCGGGTGGGCGACGGTGACGTGCATACCGAAGCGGGGGAAGCACAGGATTTGCGATTGGGGCACCGACAGGGGTTTGGCGTGGGTAGTAGCGTAGGCCCAGGAAACCGCTACTCTCAGGCCCCGCAGGTTGATTGATAGGAAAAATTATAATTCAAGAAAGGCAATAAATCGAGGAAGCCGGAGAAATATTCGCAAAAACTGATGTGATTATCTTTAGAAATTGAATCTTATAAAGAAAGGCCAGGTATAGGAGGTTATTCAATCCGATTTTGAGCCATTAAGCCAGTAGATTAGTATAATCAGGCCTATCATAGAACATATCTTACCCTTGGAATATTACAAGAGAAAATAAAAAGACAATTTCACTCAATTGAGAGAGGCTGGATCAAGCCCGGGAGGCGATTTGCCTGTTTTTACAAGATGCTTAAGGATTTTTTTCACCTCTTCAGGATCGGTAATGACAGCTATTATCTTCATGGGAGATGCACATTTTGGGCAGACCATTGGGTCAGTTTCATAAATCTTTGCGATCAACCTTGCCCAGGAGGCTCTGCTTTCTGCGGAAGAAACAAAGCGGTCGGCCTCATCTTCGGCTTGCATGTTTTCTGCTTCAGAAAAGCAAGTTAGCTTTTCTTTCCAACCATCTGGTGCAAGCCTTACTACATATGGCTTATCGATCCATTTGCCCCGGCTGCGTGATGAGTATAAGCCGTAGCGTCGGATAAGGTGTATGCCCTTGGGCGGAATGTGCAGCGTGAGAAGGGCGATGAAATCGGTTGCGTCGAAGAGCTTTAGATTCTCTTTGAAATATTCGTTATATGATGTGTGGAAAAGCACCTTTCCGTGGAAGCTTTCAAGGATTATTTTCTTGAGCGAGATAGGGGGACGGGCTATGTACTGTGCGAGGTTTTCTCTCTCTTTCTGACTTCCGACCATAAGTCGTATCGATGGACGCTGTTACAGTCGAGTTGAACAAGTAATGCAACAGAGGGACGTTGCGAAAAGCCCTGATCCAGTTGATAGCGGTAATCTCTTTCGATGGGAGGATGGCGCCTGAGCTACGAATCTCAATAGGCTCTTCGAGGGACGTGGTTCCAATAAACAAGACGGGCAGAAGAATGCTTCCCACAAATAATAACAACAAGAGAATACGCCCGTATCTCGCGATAAAAATCATACGTAGATAATCTCCAGGTCCCCGTTTCGGTGATTTTTGCAAAACAGCTTTGAAATCGATACCTTCACGGTTTTCCATTATTCCATCCTCTTCAGTATTAGTTCACGACCTTTCGTGAGTGCCAAAGCCAGGAAACTAATCAGAATTAAAACAAGTATGCTGAGCGCCCCGGCATACACGGTTTGGAATTGCTTGAAGCCAATACGATAAATATAGAATGATGTAACCTGAGTGGAGTTCCCGGGCCCCCCGAAGGTAAGCATATAAACGAGATCAAAGACTTTCAGGGCTATTAAGAATCGGAACAGAAAAATAACGATCACCTGTGGCGCAACCATCTGCAGGGTCAAGCGTTTAAAAACATACCAGGGAGAAGCTCCATCTACCATAGCGGCTTCATAAGGGTCTTTAGGCAGAGACTGTAAAGCGGCCAGACAGAGTAAAAAGCAGAAAGGAGTCCACTGCCAGGTATCTGCGAACATGATCGCGGGAAAAGCAAGTGCTTTGCTTCCCAAAAAAGCGATCGGCCTTCCGCTCAAACCAAGCTTTAAAAGATAATGGTTGATCAAACCTGAGTTGGGATCATAAATCAATCGCCAAATCATGGCAATAGCAACTGGCGGCGTAAACAGGGGTAGTAGCGCCAGCGTTCTGAAAATACCGCTAAGTCGTTTCTCTTTCTGCATGGCAAAGGCCAGCACAAACCCTAAAAACGTCTGGATAGTTGTAACAACAAAGGCAAATACAAGGGTATTGATGAGGGATGTCCCGAAAACTTCATCAGTAAAAGCCTTTTTATAATTTTCAAACCAGACGAAATCGCTGAAAGGCCTGCCAATCGTAGAATCAGTAAAGCTGATCCCAAGCACGTAAAACAAGGGAACAAGGGAAATGATTAACAAAATGATGAAGGTCGGCAGCACCATTAGCCTGGGCGTGTGTTTTTCCATAGCGGCGTTCAATATCCGGCTCCTTTATTTCTATTACTTGCGCTTAACATTTTAGAGAGGCTGGATGAGGGACTTCGCCCTCATCCAGCAATTTCCAGGCCGTAAATGATTGACTTATTGGCCAATAATCGTTTCCAAAGCCTTTTGGGTGTCGTTCAAAGCCTGTTGCGGGCTTTTATCACCGGATAAAGCAAGAGAAAGGTTGTCATTAAGCGGTTCCTGAAGTTTGAACCAGAGAGCACTCGTGGGCCAGGTAACGGCATTGGCATGTGCAGCTTTTATCGCATCAGCCACTTTATTAGAAACAAACTCGATATATTTGGGATCATCCAGGGTCGATTTGCGAACCGGATCTATTCCACCCACCACGGTATTGTAGCGGGCGACGATATCGGGCCGTGCTGCGAAATCCAGGAATTCAAGGGCAAGCTTTTTGTTTTTTGAGCCTGTGGAGACCCCTATACCGAAGCCTGCATTTACCGAAGCAACCACTTTACCCTTGCTCCCGGGGCCCTTAGGCAGCGGAACCACTCCCCACTGTTTGACGATCTTTGAAGCCTGCGGGTCGTCGGTCATTGCACCAAGGTCGGTCCAGAATTCGACCATACCAACCTTGCCTGTAAACCAGGCGCCCAGGGCCTCGTCGAAGGCCACTGCAGAAGCTGCGGGCAGGGCATATTTAGCCTGCTCTACAAGATCGTTCAGAGCGGCAATAGCTTCCGGACTGTTGATAGTCGGCTTTCCGTGAGCGTCAAAGAAAGCGCCGCCATAGCTGCCCAGACGATTCAGATAGGTGCCTATAAGGATCAGCGGGATCTTGGCGCCCATAATAGCGCAGCCATATACATTACTCCCCTCCTCGGCTTCAGTGATCTTCTTGGCAATCTCGGTGTACTCTTCCCAGTTTTGGGGCGGCTTAAGACCATGCTTTTCAAAGAGCGGCTTGTAGTACCAGAGCAGATGCATATCGCCGTCATAGGGAATACCGTAACGCTTGCCGTCGATCATCGTAAAGGCATCAAAGAAGGTGGGCAGGTAGTCATCGGTTTGGAGTATTCCGGCATTGTCTTTATACCACTTATCCAGGTTATCGAGTACATTATTTTCCACCAGTGCTCCGATTCCGGGATACCAGTATTCAACTACATCAATTTCATTAGCTCCGGAAGTGTCATCCAAAACAGCCTTTTCAATCACATTGTCATAGGGGACTACCAGTAACTCCACCTTGATACCGGTTTCTTCCTCGAACCAGGCTGCCAGGTTGTTAGACGCGACATTATGTGGCTGGATTGTAAGGAACTTGATAGCCTTTTCCTTCTTGCCCGCTGCACTGAGCACTCCGCCCAGAAGGAACAAAACAAGCACTGCCACAATTGTCAGAAAGATTTTCTGCTTTTTCACCTTTTCCTCCTCATTCTATATGTTTTCTCAGACAATTCTGTCTGAGATAATAGAACTAAATCTTACCTCATTTAGAGTTTTGTATATTACCAACTTTCCACACCTGCCTTAGCGCTTTGTTCCCAAACCGGCCAGGCTGCTTCAATCAGATGCTTATAGATGCTGTAGAGCTGATCATATTTTGACAGATTTCTCTTTTCGGGGTTATGTGTTCGTCTGATATGCACCATTTGCCGGACGGCCTCGCCATGGTCTTTGAAAGCGCCTACCGCGACACCGGCATTGAAACAGTTGGTATTGAAGATGAAGAATGAGAATATCTGTTGGGGGAATGGGAAGATCCAGGGAGAGTTAGAAAAATTAGGGATCAAACTGGATAAAAGAACAATTTCCAGGATCATAGCGGATTTCAGGAGGAAAGTCAAAGTTAAGAAGGGATTAACATGGTCTAAGTTTATTCAGAGTCATTTTGCAAGCCTTTATGCAATGGATTTTTTTACACTTGATACGATCTTGGGGAAACGTTTTTACATCTTCTTCATCATATACTTACAGACCCGTCAAATTGTCCGTTATGCTGTTACCACCAACCCGACAAGAGGGTTTGTAAGGCAGCAGCTTATAGAGTTTACCTGGTACTTTGAGGGCAAACGGATCTATTTAATACATGACGGCTCCGGTGAGTTCTGTAATATCAATTATGATGATTTTGATATTGATGATATCAAAATATCAGCGAATGCTCCAAACATGAATGCATTCGCTGAGAGGTTTATCGGTTCTGTAAGAAGGGAAGCCTTTGACTGGTTTATTCTCTTTAATGAAACACAGATCAGGAATATCCTGGCCGAATATATCGGATACTATAATGAGAAACGGCCACATCAGGGAATTGCTCAAAAAGTACCAAAAGGATATACCCCGCAAAAACAAGGAAAGGTAATCACTTACCCAATACTTTCCGGTCTGCATCATCATTACGAAAGGCTTTCAGCTTAAGTTTTTTATTCGATAGGGATCCTTCCTATTTTCTTCTGCGCAGCTTAGGAGAACTATCTTCGCTTAATGCTTTGATTGTTTAAGAATCTGAAAATATCCAAATTTGCCGGAGAATAATAGCCCGAAAGCCTTATTTCTCTGGGGTAATAATCCATATCTGGTTAGAAATATCTAAAAGTTAAAGCGATTCTACTGCCGGATGGAATAATTCACCC
>JAUWZD010000096.1 GCA_030615505.1 Spirochaetales bacterium
TCCAAACACGGGAGGCACCACTGTTTCCAATGATACCCTATCGATTCAGTGCCATAGTTCACCGGCCGGATTCCCATCCGCTTAAGCTAACCTTAGGCTGCTGAATTCGGAGGATAACGCTTAAAACATAAATGTCTCAAACACTCTAATGTGCACTATGGTAAAAGTCAAGGGGTGGATGCATATGTATTTTATGTATTCCACCTGGCTTTACAAGCCTGTTTTTGAGTTTTATTGATTTGACTTATTCTGACAGTAACGTATAATAACTCAAGAAAACATATTATCAAGGAGGAAAGTAATGAAAAACGGAAGAGGATTTATCTGTGGGACACTTGTTGTCCTCATGATGCTCTCAGGCGCGGCCATGGCTTTGGCAGCAGACCTGGTGATCTATAACGCCGGGTCGGTTGATATGGGAGAAGACCTTGTCCGGGCTTTCAATGCCAAACATAGAGGAATCAAAGTTGAGCTAATCCGGGCCGGCTCCGGGGAGCTTATCACCAGAATTAGAGCAGAAGCGAAACGGCCGCAGGGTGATATCATCATGGCCATTGCCAAGGAAAACCTGGAGATCATCAGGGACCTTCTTCAGTCCTATAGAGTACCTGAACACAGAGCCTTCCCGGATAACGTGAAGGACACCAGGGAAAACAAGTATTACGGCTTCAGCTTCAATATCCAGGCCTTTATTATCAATACAGATATATTACCGTTGAAAGACGCGCCCAAGAGCTGGAAAGACCTGGGCGATATGAAGTGGA
The DNA here is from genome assembly GCA_030615505.1 of Spirochaetales bacterium. GTDB lineage: Bacteria > Spirochaetota > Spirochaetia > SZUA-6 > DRHE01 > JAUWZD01. The sequence goes on from JAUWZD010000096.1 coordinate 765, forward strand.
GAGGAAAGATAGTCCTGGCCAATCCGGCCCTCTCTGGCTCGGCCTACGCCCAGCTCTTTCAGATGGTGGGCCTCTACGGTTGGGACCACATCAATGCCGTAAGGAAGGTCTCAACTTTTGTGCCCAGATCATCGTTGGTCTTTACCTTTGTGGGCAGGGGCGAGTTTCCTATCGGGGTGACAGGTGAGGGTAATGTATTTGGTGAAATAAGTAAGGGAAATCCTGTGGCTGCCATATACCCTTCAGAGGGAACGGGTCTCCGCTTCGACGCTTCGGGGATCATTAAGGGTGGACCCAATCTAAAGAACGCCAGGATCTGGATGGATTTTCTGACAACAAAAGAAGCGATGACCATCATTACTAAGGCTCCCCACTTCAGAAGAATGACAAGACCGGACGTGCCGCCTCCCCCGGGTTTAAAGTCCACTTCGGAGATCAAGTTCTTCACTTATGACGCTACTAAGGCATCCGAGTCCAGGAACGAGTACCTTAAGAAGTTCGGCGAGATTTTCGCCACCAGATAATAGCCGGAATTTATTTTCAAGGCGTGGATGGCCCTGAACAAAAACTTCATAAAGGGTCATCCATGCCAGATCAAGCTATAACAATTCCCGAGGTCGTATATGGCTGTTCCTCTGAAAAAGAGTGATAATATTACCCTCTCGATTCGAAACCTCTCCAAGATATTTAAGGGCAGAGATGAAAAGGTCGTAGCCCTGGATGAGGTCTCTCTGGATGTCCGGGAGGGGGAACTCTTCACTCTCCTGGGCCCCAGCGGGTGCGGGAAGACAACCACCCTGCGCTGTATCGCCGGTTTTGAGAAGCCTACGAGTGGAAAAATCCATTTTCTCGGCAGGGACTACACGGCCATACCCCCCTTCAGGCGGAATATCGGCATGGTCTTTCAGAGCTATGCCCTGTTTCCTCACCTGTCGATCTATGAGAATGTGGCCTACGGGCTGAAGACACGCAAGCTTCCCCACCGGGAGATAGAAGAGAAGGTTGACAGCATCCTCCGGATGGTTGGGCTGGAAGCCACCAGGCACAGGAAATCGAGCGAGCTCTCGGGAGGTCAGCAGCAGCGGATCGCCCTGGCCCGGGCCCTGGTTTATAACCCCCAGCTCCTTCTCCTGGATGAGCCCCTCAGCAACCTGGACGCCAAGCTGAGGGTCTATATGCGGGAGGAGATCAGGAGAATCCAGAAGCAGGCCAGGGTGACTACCATATACGTTACTCACGATCAGGAGGAAGCTCTATCCATCTCGGATCGGATCGCCGTCATGCACGCAGGAAGAGCCAGCCAGGTAGGAACACCGGATGAGATCTATGAGGATCCCAACTCAATCCGGGTGGCTGCTTTCATCGGTCAGGCCAACTTCCTCGAGTGCCGGGTTATAAAACAGGCAAGAGAGTCCCTGGTTTTAACCTTCCCTTCGGCGGAAAAGATAACACTAAAAGGAATCTCGAATAGGCTATGGGATTTCCCCCATCCGGAGGGAGTACTCTTCGTGAGACCCAACCATATGGAGATCTTTCCCAGGCCGGGAAAAGCCAACACTCTGAGAGGTAAGGTCAAGTTTATCCTCTATCTTGGATCCGTTGTCCGGCATTTTATTGAGGTGTTTCAGGGCAGGGCCCCACAGGAGGTTCTCGTAGACACGGATCGCCGAATTAAGGGGGTCTATGAAGGGGAGGAGGTCGCTTTGGGTTTCCATGCGGATGATATCAGGCTATTTCCGCCCGATCAAAAGGATCAACTGCAGAAGGAATAGCAATCAGATCTATGCCATAGCGCAGCCTGCGGCTGCATCCAAACGTTTCTTTTAAAGTGAAATCTTGCTAAAAAAACAAGATTTTAGGGCATCATAGTATAGAAAGGAAGATGCGAGCATGGCCGGAAGCCTCAAGGAACAACTCAGGAAAATTGAGCTTACTCCCTACCTTGTACTGGGCCTCACTCTTATAATTCTTTTAGTCTTTATAGTCTATCCACTCTCAAGGGTTGTATTCAACAGTTTCCTCGAATCAGGGGATGTTCCTGCCATAAAAAATCTCACCCTGGCAAACTTCTCCCAGTTCTCCAGATCCACGCTTTACAGGAGCGCACTCTTAAACAGCCTGACCGTAGGCCTGCTCTGTGTTCTCTTCTCCTGTCTCCTCGGGATTCCCATGGCCTATTTTGTAGCCAAAACTGAGGTGCCTTTTAAAACCGCCTTCATCACCCTTGGGACCCTCCCACTCATACTCCCCCCCTTTGTCGGAGCCTATTCGTGGATCCTGCTCTTCGGACGCCAGGGAGTTGTCAATTACTTCCTGTCGGAGCTATTCGGCTTCGTCTTGCCGGATATTTACGGGGCCCCGGGTGTGATTATTGCCATGAGCATGAGCTATTATCCCTTCGTTTTTCTCCTGACCTACGGAGCCCTGCTCTCGGCTGACCCCTGTATTGAGGAAAGCGCCGAGATTATGGGGGCTTCCAGATTAAGGGTAATCCGCACTGTCACACTGCCATTAGTCATCCCTTCTATAGCGGCCAGTGCCCTGATAGTGTTCATGCGGGCGGTGGGAAACTTCGGCGTTCCCGCCCTGCTGGGAGGAAACTTCTACGTGCTCCCGACCCTGATCTACTTTCAGGTCACCGGCTTTTTCAACCTGAACACCGCCGGGGCAATCGCCCTGGTTAACGTTGCCATGGTGGGCATTGCCATTATTCTTTCCCAATATGTCATGGCCAGACGGTCATATGTAACTATCACCGGTACGACCCAGGCGGCCCGGATATCCAGTAACAGAATCTTGAAGTGGGTGGGTACCGCTTTTTGTTTAGGAGTTATCTTTTTCTCCCTTCTTCCGCACATGACTGTAATCTTCACCTCCTTTACAGAGGGGTGGGCGGGAACCAGGTACCCCACCAAATTCTCACTTGAGAACTATCGGAGGATTTTTCAGTTTTGCGGGACCCCTATCAAAAACAGTTTATTTCTGGCTACAACGGCCACACTTGTGGCTGCTGTGGTCGGCACGCTTCTCTCCTATATAAGCGTGAGGAAGCGCTTCCGGGGAAGGTGGATACTGGACCTCACCGTGATGCTCCCCTTCATCCTTCCCGGCATTGTGGTCGGTGTAGCCATCCTGATAGGCTTCTCCTCCGGGCTTATTATTTTAAGCGGTACCTGGATGATTATGGTGATAGGATTTTTTATACGAAGGATGCCCTATATCTTCCGCTCCACTGCAGCTTCACTGAGCCAGATCGATGTGGCCGTGGAGGAGGCTTCTACCATTGCGGGTGCCACCTGGGCAACAACATTTCTAAAAATCACCCTTCCTTTGATGGCGCCCGGCATCCTGGCAGGGGCCATAATCTCTTTCTCGACCCTCATGGGAGAGCTTTCCACAACAATTATTCTCTACTCTGCCAGATGGAAAACCATCACTGTGGCTATTATTGAGTTCCTCTTCTCCGCCACTATAGGCCCGGCATATGCTTTAGGCACCATCCTTATCCTTATGGTCCTCTCCGCTATTGCCCTGGCAAACCGGCTGCTGGGCCGAAAGATGTCCCAGATGTTCAAAATGGTGTAAACCCCAAAGCCCAGTCACTTATATCGCATGATGGCCGGGAAATGAAGGAAATGAGAGAAAATTCAGTCAGGAGTGGGAAAATATATGATCAATCATCCTGCAAGAGGAAAATAACTATAAAGGATCTTATTTACAAGGGAAATTTTCACACAATAGTCGCATTGTTGTGGTAAACGACCAGAACAAGCGGCTGGTCCTGGTGGAAGGCCGACCGTACATGCAGTGGACTCTCGATGATGAGCTCACAGAGCGTATCGCTGTAACGCAGCTATATGAGCTCAGAATGGGATCTCGGGAGGAGATCGCAGCTGTGTTTGGGATAAGCGTCAAATCAGTGTACAATTACATACGGATATTTACCGCGAAGGGTTCGGTCGGTCTTGAAGGCAAGAAAAAAGGTCCGAAGGAGAAGTTGAAGATAAATGCTGAAGTCCGTGGCAAGATCCTGTATCTCTTTTTAAGGGAAGGGATCGCCTAATACGAGCAGATTAAGGAGAAGTTGACGGACTGGGGCGAGGAGAATCTGATCAAGGAGCTTCTTGGCAAACATTTCATTTAATGGCGGTTGTTATTCTTTCTTTCTCAATCTAACATCCGGTTGATATTCGGACACTTTTAATAAGCTCACCTTCTTGAATTCTGGATGTAAAGGGTTTATTAAAATATTAAAAGAATCAGGCACACTAATGGCCGGCACTTTTAAAATCAGACTTTTAGCTGATATTAACCAATCGATTCCAAGCCTCTTCAAATTTTCCGGAGCAGGATAATTATTCCAATTTTCAGGTAAGCACTCAATCTTAATTTCAGAAATGCTCACACCATCTTCAATCTCCAGGTAGGCTATACTTAAATCCTTTAGCTCAGTTTCAACCACACCTGTTTTTGTGATGTATTCTAAAATTGCCAGTGCTAAAGATTCAGATGCATAAAGAACCCGATACTCTGGATAATTCCATCGTCCACCGTACAGCCGGCCTCCTTCTCCAGATAAATCCTTTATGTATTCATTTTTCCCGATACGATATGCATTCATCAAGCTATAATGCCATATTGAATTTGGCCAAGAAGTTTTCGAACTAGATCACTACCAGTCCGGAATTTTAGTAATTCAATTGGTTTTCTTTGCCCTAATGCTTTATTAGGTGCATTTAGCCATTTAACTAAAGTGTCACGGTCTCCAAACACGTCGAATCCTAGCCGGGTGATTTCAGTAAGTTGAATTATGTTTTCTGAAATAATAGGATTTAGTTTTTTATCGTTCCTGTATCTCTGGAATGTTCGTAAAGATATAGCCGACATTTCAGCCAGGTCTTTCTGTCCAAGCGCCAGGACTTTCCCTATTTGGATTAATGCGCTTTTTGTTAGTCCTTTTTGACTTATCCGTATAACATCGAGTGGATCTTTGATATGTATGTTTTCTAACGCGTCCCCGAGAAGAGTTGAAACATTTATAGACATCACTATCTCCTTTATGTGTCATTTTGACTATATTATAATGTCATATGACGCTAATGTCAAATATTGGCAATGATATATGGAAGGTAAAAAACAAGACTTTCATGGTCGGCATAAAAGGGTAGGCACGCCTGCCGGAAGGTCCCGACCGCCGAAGGTCCCGACTTTGGGGTGGGGATCGCTAAGGTGTATGAAGTGGATCCGATGATCTGCGATCAGTCCGGAAGAGGTGAAGAAGATTCCCGAAAGGGCAATCTTGTGAGAACCGGTAAACCACCACCGGGGCTTGATGCATCATCCTTGAATTAGACTCTCTCCTACTATCTCTTCCCCGGGGTAAACTCTAGAACTGCAGTAACACGAACAGCCGCCAATCAGTTACTTCTCAAGACCTCAGTCGAAAGAGACAGCTTGATGGCCGTTCGTCGCTGCCATCTCAGTCTTTTTGCGGGCTCTCACCGTTGATCGCAAGTATCAACCTGTGATCTTGTGAATGACAATTTTCGATTGTAATCGAATTTTGTCTTGACAAAAATCAACTACAGTATAATATTGTCAATATCATGAAACGTGAATTATATACACGAATATGGAACAATCTCTCCGCTTTTAAACAAATGGTTTTTATTGCCGGTCCACGACAGGCAGGGAAAACCACATTCACACAAATGGTAGCTGAGACATTTACAAACTCGCTATACTTTAACTGGGATATAATAGAAAACAAGAGACAGCTTATTGAAAATCCCTATTTTTATGAAGATATCAACAGGAAAGACAGCTCTCTTCCCTTGATTATCTTTGATGAGTTACATAAATACGCCCATTGGAAGAATTACCTTAAAGGTGTTTACGACCGTGATAAGGATAACTATAAATTCATTGTGTCGGGTAGCGGAAGACTCGATATAAGGCAGAAAGGCGGAGATTCCCTGGCTGGACGCTATTTGCTTTTTTACCTGTGGCCATTTACCCTGGCCGAACTTGCCGGCAGGAACCTGCCTTTTGATGAATTCATGCTCAATCCCCAATTTCCCGGTGAAGCATCCCCTATAACCTTCGATATCTGGAACAATCTTTCTGCCTACAGCGGATTCCCGGATCCGTATTTGAATGCTGAGAAACACTTCTATCGTCTCTGGACAAAAACATATAAAAAACAGCTTCTGCGTGAAGATATAGCCGACCTTATAACTCTCCGAAAATCAGACACCCTCGAAATTCTTTTCTCAATACTGCACTCAAAGATCGGGAATCCCCTGTCAGTGGTAAGCCTGTCAAGAGACTTACAGGTGGCATTTGACAGCATAAAGAAGTGGTTAGGGCTATTTGAAAGATTTTTTATGGTATTTCAGATATCTCCCTGGGGTAAAAAGATATCACGGGCCTTAACAAAAGAAAAAAAGCTCTATCTCTATGACTACGGCGGCATTGAGTCTGAGCCGGCGAAATTCGAAAATATGGTTGCACTGGAGCTGTGGAGAGCCGTTGCAAACTGGAATGATTTAGGACTGGGTGCGTTTTCTCTCCACTATGTACGAAACCGAGAAAAGGAGGAGGTCGATTTTTTAATAGCTGAGGGCAATAATGCTCTTCTTCTTGTTGAAACAAAGTATTCAGACGAAACCCCTACTAAGCAGTTAAGGAAATTCCAGAATATACTGCGCATACCCTCGGTTCAGTTAATAAATAAGGAAAATGTATGCAAATTGCTTTCCAATGAATCGCAAAAAATACTTGTTATCAGAGCCGACCGGTGGCTTTCGCTTCTCCCTTAACATGGAATACTTGTAAAGCATTTAAGACATTCAATGCCATTAGGTTCTGCAGATAGGAGGCAGATGCCCTGCCTGCAGCCAGAACAATATCCAGGGCCTTATCCATAAGCGGGTCGCTTTCACCCTCACTATAGATTTCCTCATCTTCAAAGAAGATCTCATCATCCATGTAATCCGGCTCTCCAAGGCTTCTTGCATGGTGCGTAATGGCTTCAACCTCTTCTTCGGATAGAAAGGCGCCCTGGATTCTCTTGGGCACCGGATCCCAGGCAGCAGAGAAAAGCATATCCCCCTGTCCCAGAAGCTTTTCAGCGCCTACAGAGTCGATGATAATGCGGGAGTCAAACTTACCTGCCACCATAAAGGCTATCCTGGTAGGTATATTTGCTTTAATCAGATCGGTGATCACCTCTTCCCTCTGGTACGAGAGGAATATAACCCATATCGCCTGATATACTGCGTGCCTTTAGGTGGTATATGCAGCTATAGTCAGGAATAATGCCAGTGTTTCGAAAATCAAAGTCTATTATCCTTTTCATCCCTACTATGGTCAGGAACTTGATGTAGTCTATAAACCCAACAGACTAGCAGTTGTTTTTCAGGTGTGTGATTTTGTTGCATCTTTATTGATTTCTTCAGTCTCCCGGTCACCAATTATCTGAGAAAAATGGGCGACAAGGAAATCATCGGCAAAGCATAGACCGATGAGCATGGGGAGATACTCGATCTGGTCGGGGCCACCCGAGTGGTGTTTCCCAATAGATAGACGGTCAGTAGAATCGCCCCTCTGCTTCTCTCCTCACTGATTTTCAGCTACCTGCCCATCAGCAAGGATTTTGTTATCGCCGAGATCCAGGTGCCCGCAGCGTATGCGGGCAAGACCCTGATCGGGGTGGATCTGCGCAAGCAGCACCGTTTGAACGTGATCGCTTTTCGCAAGATGGATGAGGAGGATTACGCCCCGTATTCATCGGAGTACCGCCTTCAGATCGATGATGTTCTTCTGGTCGGAGGAACAGAAGAGGACATCACCCTGTTCACTGAAGAAAAAATATCCCTGACGTCCAAGCGGATCAGCGGACTGTTATGCAAATTCTTCTCGTGCAGATCTTAAAATGTCCGTAGAACGTAAGTTTATCACCTCGGCAGTAACTATCATCTCCGATATCGCCAGTCTCAAGATTACCCTGATGGCGGGCTTCAGCATTGACGCCGGGACCCTTATCTATCCTGTCACTTTTACACTCAGGGATCTGGTACACAAGCGGCTGGGAAAATCCGCAGCCCGTACCGTTATCCTGCTGGCGGGGGGTATCAACCTGTTCATGGCTGCCCGAAGACCCAACGTGGGAACTGGGCCGGGAGTTCAGCCGGATCCTGTGTCCGGTGTGGAGGATCGTGGTGGCCAGTATCCTGGCTGAGCTGGTGAGCGAGCTGGCCGATACAGAGGTGTATCATCTGTGGGTCACCAGAGTGACCCTTAAGGCTCAGTTGGCCCGGGTGTTGACGAGCAACACGATCGCCATCCCACTGGACAGCCTGATTTTCTGTTGGGGCACATTTGGAGAGTTGATGCCGGCAGCAACGGTCTGGTCCATATTTCTTTCCAACCTGCCGGCGATCTAACTCGTTAAGGAGGAGAAAAGCTAATCTCGACCTTTGATGACTTATAGTTATAAATTTTTTTTAAAATTGTACTTAAATTCACAATTTGTTCTTGACTTTCTAAATTCTCTCTTTTAAAATCGTTATCGAAACATGATTCACGCAAGCAATTTGGTGTGATGTGATTCTGAAAGGGGTTTTAGATGGAGACCCTCTTTATGGAATCTGCCAGAGTGCAAGTTTTTTTCATCCGGTTTGTCGCAACTAGTGATGTAGCAGCAGGGTTTCAGAACAGCAGACTTCGCTGGCCGAGACTCCAACCTATAAGACCCCGCCAAAAACAAAAAAGGAAGGCCCCCGAGCATTATGGAAGTGCAGAGCATATCTAAGGATAATCTGTTTGCGCTGCTAAAGAGCCTGGAGCGTGATTATTCCGTTTTAGTGCCCGTTAAAAAGGATGAAACCTAATTCTATGAGTCTTTCGATAGAATCCTTTCCAAAACGGGAGAAAATGGAACCTCCATTACCGTTGGGCGGGTGAGGGCGCTTGAACCTCTAAAGACCTTTTACTTTAGAGCCAGGCAGAAAGTGGCTGAAAATTACCAGGATGAGCTGCCTCGGCTTAAGGAAAAACCCCTCTGCCTGGTTGGGGTCAAGGCCTGTGATCTCAAGAGCTTTAAGATAATGGACACAGTATTCAAGGGACCTGATTACACGGACCCTTTCTACGTCCAGTCCCGGGAACAGAATCTTATAATTTCCTCCGATTGTACCAGTACCATTTGTACCAGTACCATAGAGACCTGTTTTTGCCTGGCCATGCATGTGAACCCTTATCCTCAAGGTGATTTCGACCTGAATCTGTCTGAAACCAGTTCAGGATTTGTCGTGTAAGCAGGTTCTGAAAAGGGATCAGAGATTCTAAAGCGCCACCATGCTCTGTTCTATGAGGCCAAAGAGGAGCACCTTAAGGAGAGAGATGAACAGAGACTAAAGGTTGCAGTGGAGGTCAAGAAAAATATCGAGGAGAATCAGGTTCCGGATCAGGATCGTCTGGCAGGGGTGATAAAACAGAACTACGACTCCTCCCTGTGGAAGGAGGAAGCGGAGACCTGTGTGGAGTGCGGTGCCTGCAATACCATATGCCCCACCTGTCACTGTTTCCTGCTCTACGATCAGCAAGACGATAATAACCTGGCCCGTTTCCGCCTCTGGGATTCCTGTCTGATCAAGGATTTTGCGGAAGTGGCCGGGGGGGCCAACCCCAGGCCGCAGCTCTGGATGAGACTCCGCAACAGGTTCGAGAAGAAGTTCGACTTTTTCCCGGCAGTCAACGATGTATACGCCTGCACCGGCTGCGGACGGTGTATACTGGCTTGCCCGGCCAAGATCGACATCAGAGAAGTGTTGAGAAGGAATGTGGAAAATGTATCTTAGCAAGAATCCATACCGGCCCATTCGAACGGAAGTGCTCGCTGTTATCGAGGAGACACCGACCATTAAGACCTTACGGCTTAAGCCGGAGGAGTCGATAAGTTTCGAAACAGGTCAATTCGTAGAAATGACTGTCCCCGGAGTGGGAGAGTTTCCGTTTACACCTTCATCCAGGCCTTTTGAAAAGGAAACCCTGGACGTAAGCGTGATGAAGGTTGGAAAAGTAACGGAAAAAATCCACAATCTGAAAACCGGCGATGTCGTCGGGCTCCGTGGACCCTTTGGCACAGGGTATCCGATTGAAGATTTTAAAGGTAAAGAGATACTTGTTGTCGGCGACGGCTGCGGGTTTGCGCCCTTGAGGAGCCTTATGTACGAGTTTTTCCACAGGTCAGGGGAGTTCAAAAAGCTGCTGTTCAGGGGAGGATGCAGAACTCCACAATAATTTCTGTATAAAAAAGAGAAAGGAGAGTGGGCCAGGCGGGACGACCTGGATGTGGTGCTGACAGTAGACGAAGGAAACAGCGAGTGGACGGGAAACGTCGGAGTGGTCACCACAATTCTGGACGGACTGGATCTGGATACGCCTCGGGCGATAGGAATAGTCTGCGGACCTCCGGTGATGATGAAGTTTGCCACCCTGAAATTGTTGGACTTGGGGTTTAAGAGAGAGCGTATCTACCTTTCCATGGAAAAGAATATGTCCTGTGGATTTGGCAAGTGCGGGCACTGCAGGATCGGAATCTATTACACCTGCAAAGACGGGCCCGTTTTCCGCTTCGATAAGATCAGCGATTTTCCCAATATCTGGGATTAGAAGGAGTTGCTATGCCTAGCAGTGCAGAACAGATTCATCAAGGCAAGTTGAACCTGCAGGCGGAAAAAGGCTCGGATGTAAGGCTTTTTATTGACCTGGATCTCTGCGCTTCCGGGCAGTGCACTGAATGCGAAATCCAATGCAGCTATTTTTATCATCCGAACAACAACGGGATTGTTTCCGTAGCCGAGCTTGCCACCTATGCCCTGGTTTGTCGAAAGTGCGAACAGCCGCAATGTGTTGCCGCCTGTCCCGTGGAGGCCCTGGAACAGCTGAAAGACAGAGACAACCTGCTCGTGCGCCACAACATGCGCTGTGTGAGCTGCAAGTCCTGCTCTCATGCCTGGCCCCTACGGCACGATCTATCCGGAGAATGTCCCCTTTTTGGTGCAAACTTGCGATTTTTGCCTTGACAGGCGAGATCAGTCGGATGAGCCGCTCTGCGTTAAAACCTGTCCCCACGATGCGCTGGCATTACAGAGAGCGGATCGAGAATTACCGGAGAACACTTTTTTGGTGGGCGATAACCTGATCGTCCATTCAACCCATTGGATGAGGGAGAAAGCCTGATGAGGGAAAAGATATGAATTTGACGCTAAAAGCACTGCTAAAATCTCCTTGGGTATTTCACCTGTCAACCGGAAGCTGCAACAACTGCGATATAGAGATTCTCGACTGCTTGACCCCCCGCTTTGACATTGAGCGGTTTGGGATGCGCCTGGTTGGCAGCATCAGGCATGCCGATGTTCTCCTGGTGACCGGCTCGGGCAACCGAAAATCGATGCTCAGGGTCAAGAAGATATACGAGGAGCAGGTCCCCAAACCCTGTGTGGTGGTGGGCATCGGTGAATGCGCCATGTCCAGGGGCATGTTTATACACAGTTACAACTGCCCGCGCCCGCTGGATAGCGATATACCCGTAGATGTCTACATTCCAGGCTGCCCTCCCAAACCGGAGGCGATTATTGCCGGTGTGGTGAAGCTGATCAATAAGATTAAGGGGATAGAATGACCAGAGACGAGGTGATAAACGACTTAAAGGAAAGGTTTAAAGAAGACATCGTCGATTTTGTCGATAAATCGCCGAAGAGGGTCTATGTGAGATCAATCCGGAATCTTTAGTGCCCATGGCCGGCTATATATTCAACGATCTGGAGGCCCGCTTTCATATCGCCTCGGGCCTCGATGCGCGCACGCATCTGGAGATCCTCTATCACTTTTCGATCGAAAACATAAATCTGCTCATTTCACTCAGGGTAAAGCTGTACAAGGAGAACCCCAAAGTATCCTCGCTGACGCCGGTATTCAAAGGGGCCGACTGGATCGAGCGTGAGATCCATGAGCTTTTAGGTATCGACTTCGATGGTCGCCCCGATCTGAAAAGGCTGCTGCTGGCCGATGAGTGGCCCGAGGGGGTCTATCCCTTGAGACAGGATTATCAGGAATGGGACAAAAACGCCATTCGGGATCGAGGTGTGTGATGCAAAAGTCGGTAATCTCAATCGGACCCTATCATCCTCTCCAAGAAGAACCCGAGCTCTTCATGCTCACCGTGGAGGGTGAAACGGTGGTGGATATCGAGGTGAGCATCGGGTACAACCACCGGGGGATAGAGAAGCTGTCTGAAAGGTGCAACTTCGACCAGTCGACCTTTGTTATCGAAAGAATCTGCGGTATCTGTTCGACCAGCCATCCCTTCGCCTACACACGAGCGGTGGAGGATATCATACCGGTGGAAGTCCCGGAACGGGCCAGGTACATCCGTACCATCATCGCCGAGGGGGAGCGGATCCACTCCCACCTGCTCTGGTACGGCCTGGCCGGTCATTTCCTGGGGTACAACACCGTGTATATGTGGATGTGGAAACTCCGGGAAGAGATCCTCGATGTCATGGAGATTCTCTCCGGAAACAGAAACAACTACGCCATGTTCAAGCCGGGCGGGGTACGGCGTGACATCAATTCCGACGACATTCCTCTGGCACTGAAGAAGATTGATGCCATTATTCCTACTCTGGACAGGCTGAAGAAGGCTATTCTGGACGACCCTGTGCTCCACGCGCGCCTGAAAGGGATCGGTATTCTAACGAAAGAAGAGGCGGTCGACTATTGTGCTCTGGGACCTACCTCCAGGGCCTCGGGGGTGGCCAGGGACGTGCGAAAGGATGCACCCTACGGGGCCTATGATCGGGTCGATTGGGACATGATCGTCACGGAGAGCTGCGATGTTTGGGGCAAGGCCGTGGTACGGCTTCTGGAAATGTACGAATCGATTAAGATCGTAAAGACTTGTCTGCAGAACCTGCCCGGCGGGGAGATCGATCTGAATATAAAGAGCATACCTCCCGGCGAAGGGATCGGGGCCCATGAGGCGCCCAGAGGAGAAACCTTCCACTACGTGCGCAGCGACGGTACCAACCGGCCGGCACGGCACAAGGTGCGTGCGTCGACCTTTATGAACCTGCCCACCCTCAAGGCCACGGTGCCCGGTTCGTCCATCTCCGATGCTACGATCATCCTGGCCGCAATCGATCCCTGCTACTGCTGCACAGAGAGGATGGCCGTCCGCTCACGAGAGGGAAAAAAGCTCTACGGCGGCCAGGAGCTGATCAGGCTTTCCCAGGAAAAAACAAAAAAGATCAAGAGAGAGATGGGGATAAAATGAAACTACCAAAAATCAGGGAGCTTCTAGAGGCTGTCAAGGCGTTCACCCACAAACCGTATACCTCGAAATTCCCTTTCCAACCTCACGAGCCCTATCCGAGCTTTAGGGGTCAGCCTGAGTACAACGTAGATAAGTGTCTGGGGTGCCTGACCTGCGAAGAGATCTGTCCCGCCGAGGCTATTGCGCATCAGGATAATACCAACGGATCTGCGCCAAAGAGGGTAATGATCCACTACACCGATACCTGCATCTTTTGCGGATGCTGCGAAGAGGCCTGCATCGCAGATCATGAGGGAATCAAGCTTTCCAACAAGTGGGAGCTTGCCTTTTTTGAGCGGGAAAAGGCCTTTGAGACCATCGAGAAAGATCTACAGCTCTGTGAGATATGCGGTTCGGTCATAGCCTGCAAGGACCATTTGAAGTGGATCGCTGAAAAGGTCGGTGAGCTCTCCTTCTCCAGTCCTACGTTGTACCAATTCCGGTTCAAGAGCCTGGGGGTGGTGGACGATAACATCGTTTCGGCTGTAAAGGATTACGGCCGCTCTGACAGGGTAAAGATACTCTGTGCCCGCTGCCGCAGAGAAACGACGCTTACCACGGCATGAAACAGGCAGATCTTTTCAGGCGGCGACTATTAGGAAAGGTGGTGATTGTCGGGGTGGGGAATATACTGCGGGGGGATGACGGCTTGGGTCCCATGCTCGTGGAAAGACTAAAAGCTAAGGTGCGAGCCGTTTGTATCAACGCCGGCAGTGCCCTGGAGAATTATCTGGGCAAGATCGTCAAGGCGCAGCCCGATACGGTGCTGCTGATCGATGCAGTGCATCTGGGTCTGGAACCTGGGGCCTATGAAATGCTTGAGACGGCTGAGATCGAGCAAGCAGGTCTTTCCACCCATGATATATCACCGCGGCTGCTTTTGGACCTGCTTGGCATGAGAATCAAAGGGAAGATATTGCTACTGGGGGTCCAGCCCCAGCAGTTGGGTCTTGGCGATGGGTTGTCCTGGCGAATCAGAGAAACGCTCCACGAGCTGGAGCAGAGAATTGTCGGAGCCTTAATCTAAATAGAATGGAGTGAAAGAGGTGGAAATTACCAGGTACATCTTTGCCTTTCTTATTTTTCCCGGCTTCCTGTTTACGGTTATCGTTGGTCTGTTTTCAACCTGGGTAGACCGTAAGGTTACAGCCCGCGTACAGTGGCGCGTCGGTCCGCCGCTGATGCAGCCGCTGTATGACTTCGTCAAGCTTCTGGGCAAGGAAACCCTGATTCCCGCGGGCGGCAGCAGGGCTGTGTTTCTCTCCGCTCCGATTGTCGGGCTGGTTGCCGTCATCCTGGTCTCGACCATTCTCTGGCTGGCAAATCTGTGGGGGACTGCTTTTGTGGGAGACCTGATCGTTGTTGTCTATCTGCTGGTGATCCCTTCGCTGGCAATAATGATCGGCGGCCTGGCCTCCGGGAACCCCCTGGCCACTACCGGCGCCAGCCGGGAGATGAAGCTGATCCTGGCCTATGAGCTTCCATTTCTCATCTGCATGGCTACCGTGATTCTGAAGAGTGGGATGAGCATCAAACTGGTTGAGATCGCGAAAACCCCGATCATCGGGAGTATTTCAGGGGTACTGGTCGCACTAATAGCGCTGCTCTGTATTCAGGCCAAACTCGGATTTGTTCCATTCGATGTGGCCGAAGCCGAGACCGAGATCATGAGCGGCCCCTATATCGAGTACTCGGGCGTTCCCCTGGCTGTTTTCAAGCTTACCCAGGCCACGATGCTGTTCACACTGCCCATTTTCCTGATCACGGCTTTCCTCGGCGGTCTAAACTTTTCAGGATGGGGAATACTGTGGACAGTGCTCAAGTACCTGGCCATCCTGGTGCTCATCGTCGTCATCAAAAATACCAACCCCCGGGTTCGCATCGATCAAGCTGTGAAATTTTTCTGGTACTACCTGGCGCCTGTTGCGGCGGCAGCCTTTGTTCTGGCGGTTTTTGGTCAAATTTATGCGATTAGTTGGCTGTAGGAGACGGGTCTATGAATCTTAACCCTCTGTTTATCCCGATTTTATTACCTCTAGCTATCGGGATATTGACATTTTTCATCCCCAAGATGGTGAAATGGCTTAGAGAGATACTAACATTGCTCACCACTGCGCTCACTTTTGCAGCAGCACTCTGGATTTTCTTGGACAAGGTACCAGATATTCGTATTTCTTTATTTGAAATTGGTAGGTTCTATCTAAATTTTGATCTGGTCACTACCCCCTTATCTTCCTTTATACTCATCTTCGTTACCGGCTTCGGTCTCCTCATATCCCTGTACTCTACCTTCTATATGAAAGGCAGAGAGCGTCGTAAAGAATATTATGCCTTTCTCCTGTTCGCCCTGGCAGGTTCAGCGGGCGTTCTGATGGCCGATCATCTTTTGATATTCCTCATTTTCTGGGAGGTCGTAACCGCTTCGCTATACTTTCTCATTACTACAGGTGATCCAGAAGCAAAAGTAGGCGCAACCAAGACCTTTGCCATGCTGGGGGGAGTGGATGGATGTCTTCTATTGGGCATAGGTATTCTCTGGTACTTGAGCAATTCATTCACTATCAGCGGCATCCATATTCCAGTGGAAGGCTGGTTGTCTGGACTGGCCTTTATCCTGATGATGGTGGCAGCGGTAACTAAGGCGGGTGCTATGCCTTTTCACTCCTGGATTCCCGCCGCCAGTGTGGGTGCCCCGGCGCCGGTCATGGCTTTCCTACCCGCAGCGCTCGATAAACTGTTGGGAATCTACCTGCTGGTAAAAATCACCACAACGATATTTACACTGACCAGTGCCATGGGGTTGGTCCTTATGATCATCGGCGCCGTGACTGTTCTGGCAGCGGTAATGGTGGCCATGGTTCAGCACGACTTGCGGCGGCTGCTCTCCTATCACGCCATCAGTCAGGTAGGATACATGGTCCTGGGAATCGGTACCCTGACACCTATTGGTATAGCCGGCGGTTTGTTTCACATGTTAAACCATTCGGTCTATAAAAGTTGTCTTTTCCTTTGTGGTGGAGCGGTTGAAAAAAAAGCGAAGACTAATGAGTTGGGGGAACTCGGCGGTCTTGCCAGAGTAATGCCGGTCACCTTTGTAGCCTGTCTGGTAGCTGC
>JAUWZD010000129.1 GCA_030615505.1 Spirochaetales bacterium
ACATTCCGCCGGCTCAGGAAATCCTGCAGGTCTTCGGAACGGCCGTGCTGGATGTCATGTTCGGCAAGGAAGAGGCTAAGCCTGCATTGGATAAGGCAGCTGCGGCAATGGACAAGGTTCTGGCTAGGTACTAATTATTGTGAGGAAGCGGTTCTCCTGCTTCCTCTATATTTTTCCCTTAATTGTATTTACACTTGGAAAATGATGATATTCAACTATACAAAAAAGATCAAGGTTAGAGGATTTCTCTTTATCCTTCCCGTAGTCATCTATTTTGGCTTGATTTTCTATTTACCTTTGGTCAAATCCTTTGATCTTTCCTTCAAGGAGTTTTTACCCAGAGGAAAAGTACAGTTTGCCGGTTTTAAAACCTATCAAGCTGTGCTCTCAGATCCTCTTTTCTGGGACAGTATCAAACACACCGCCCTTTTTACCCTGCTCTCTGTGATCTTCGTGGTTATCCTGGCGCTGATAATCGCTATAGGTCTGTACAATCTTTCATCCAGCGTTACGAGAAACTTCTACACAATGTTTTTCGTTCTTCCTACCCTCGTCTCCTTTGCTGCAGCCGGTCCAATATGGGAGTGGATATTTCATTCCCAGTTTGGTCTGATCAATCTGCTTCTGACGGCCTTAGGCATTCCGACTCTGAAATTCCTCAACGACTCCGTACAGGTCATTCCCAGTTTGGTGGTGATCAATGTCTGGGTGCGGATGGGCTTTGCCGTCCTGATTATTATGGCCGGACTTCAGAGCATCCCTTCCTCCTTTTTTGAAGCCGCCAGGGTGGATGGTGCCAGTGGTTTGAAGATGCATTGGAATATCACACTGCCCCTGCTCGTACCTCAGCTCGCAGTGGTTTCACTGCTGGAAGTTATCTACGGTTTTAAAGTGTTCGATGTCGTAGTAGTTACAACACAAGGCGGTCCGGCCGGAGCCAGCTACATGCTCCTGCTGTACTTTTACGATAACGCGTTCAGGTTTTACAGAACGGACAGGGCATCGGTAGTTGCGGTTCTTATGTTTCTGGCACTCCTGGTCTTCAGCATAATTCAGCGCAGAATCGTGAGAGGAAGACGATATGAGGTTTAAAATTGCTAAAGCAATCTTGATCTTTATGCTCACGCTCGGGATTATCATTTTCTTTGTTCCCGTGCTCTGGACCATTACCACCAGCTTCAAAACACCAAAGGAAATAGTAACGGTTCCTCCCACACTGCTGCCCAGGAGCTTTGCGAACATGGGCAACTACAAGGAAGTATTTCAGAGGGAAGAATTCGGGCGTTACCTGCTGAATACTTTTGTTCTATGTACCACGGCTGTAATAATCAGCCTGGTAGTCGCATCCATGGCAGGGTACGGGTTTTCCAAGTTTAATTTTCCGCTTAAGGAGGTTTTTTTCTTTATTGTTATAGGGGTGCTGATGGTCCCCTTTCAATCGGTAGCGGTTCCGCTATTCGGGTTTTTAGAAGAACTTAAATTGGTAGACACCTTTTTCGGCCTGCTCCTGCCGCTGATGATCAGCGCTTTTGGTGTTCTACTAATGAGGGAGGGGATCTCGACCCTACCCAATGATTATATCGATGCGGCCAGAATTGACGGCTGTTCTGAGTTCAGGATATTCTGGACAATTGTGCTGCCCATGGTCAAATCTTCGCTTGCAGCCTTGGCCATCATTAAATTCATGTGGACCTGGAATGAGTTTTTCTGGCCCCTGCTGGTTATTACCAGCCACTCCAAGGCCACGGTAACCCTTGGATTATCCTATTTTACTAATATGCACTTCAAAGAATACCGCTTGATCATGTCTGCAGCTACACTGAGTATGCTGCCTCTATTCCTGCTTTTTGTAGTTTTAAGGAAATGGATGATCCAGGCACTCACGGGAACCGGTTTGAAGGCTTGAACTAAAGTTCAGCGGGCATCTACGATCTTCGACCCCAATGGATTTTAAATTGCTTGCTGGAATGACAAGATATTGAGCTGTCATAGTATAGGAGTATTGAATGGGTAAATCGACGGATATAAAAACAACGGACCTGCGGCTGTATTTTTTGCCTGTAAAAATGAGGGTGCCGCTCAAATTCGGGTCGGAAGTAACCACTACTGTAACCTGTGCCCGTGTGAATCTGCAAGTAGAAGATGCTCTGGGTCACTCGGCCTGGGGCTGGGGCGAAACGCCCCTGATGGTGCAATGGGCCTGGGTAAGCTCGCTGTCTTACGAGGAACGACATCAGGCGCTGAGGGAGTTCATGCTCACTCTGATCTACGAGTGGAAAATTTTCAGTAGCAAGGGCCATCCTATGGAGATCGGCTATCAGTTCCAGGAAAAAGTCCTGCCAAAACTGTATGAAGAATTCAACACTGAACGCGCCGGAAAGGAAGCCATGCCCTGGCTCGCTGCCCTGGTTTGCTGTTCCCCCTTTGACATTGCCCTGCACGATGCCTATGGCAAGTTACATAACGTACCGGTCTACAACACCTATAACAAAGAATATATGAACAGAGATCTGGATGGTTATCTTACACCTGCTGAAGGCAGCAGGATATCCTTTTCCGGTTTCTATCCCGAGGATTTTCTCCTATTCCCGGCACCGTCCCGCATCCCGGCCTGGCATCTGATAGGCGGCAAGGACTTGATCGATGCTGCAGAGCTCACCGGGAAAGAACCGGAGGACGGCTACCCGGTGCTCCTGCGGAATTGGATCGAACGGGATGGCCTGACTTGCCTTAAAGTAAAGCTTCAGGGAAACGACGCTGTGTGGGACTACGAGCGTTTGATTCAGGTCGGCAGGATCGCTGTTGAGATGGGTGTAGAATGGCTTACTGCGGATTTTAACTGCACAGTGAGAGAACCATCCTATGTTAATGAGATCCTGGATCGCCTATTATTTGAGGAGCAACGCATCTACGGTATGATTCTCTATGTGGAGCAGCCATTTCACTACGATATCGAAACCAATCAAATCGATGTACACAGTGTTTCCGCCCGCAAGCCATTATTCATGGACGAAAGCGCCCATGACTGGCATCTGGTGCGCCTGGGAAGAAGTCTTGGCTGGACAGGAGTAGCACTCAAGACCTGTAAAACCCAGACCGGAGCCTTGCTAAGCCTCTGCTGGGCCAAAGCCCACGGTATGACCTTGATGGTTCAGGACTTGACCAATCCCATGCTGGCAATGATTCCACATGCCCTGCTTGCAGCCCATGCAGGTACGATCATGGGGGTTGAGACAAACTCCAGCCAGTTCTATCCTGAGGCCTCATTAGCTGAGGCAGTGGTCCATCCGGGAATCTACCGGCGGCGACAGGGAAAGATTGATCTTTCCACATTGAAAGGACCTGGTTTCGGCTATAGAGTCGATGAGATCAACCGTCCGCTCCCAAACCCTGTCTATTGAATTCCTGTAAATAGAGGTGGCCCGGAATGTACAATAAGTTATGACTTCAAAAATCAAAGGTGCTGGAGTAGATTTAATCTGCCCGGGTTGTGCTATTTCCCCCTGTGTCCTATAGAAAACTTGAAGGCCATGTCTGCGGTCATTAATAAATACAATCGGTAACAGTGCAGTACAGATATCTCCTGCCCATAAAGTGGGAGAGCGTGCTTCTTCCCAGCTTCTAATGCGCCTGGTGGACTCCCCGGGCTCTATTTCCAGTTGATAAAATGTTCCCAATAGTGAGGCTGGCAGCGGGGACAGAAAAAGGCGTCATAGCCCAGGACTCCCACCCTTCTTATTGTGGTGCCGCAGATAATGCAGGCCCGGCCCTTGCGGTTCCGCACCTTCAGATGGCTGCGCACCTTTACCTCTACCGGTTCTGCGGCTTTGGCAACTTCTGTAATTCCCCAGGCAATCACCTCTTTGATGGAGTTGTATAACCGCTCAATATCACTCCCTGCGAGCTGTGAGCAGAGGGTTTTCGGGTGGATACCGGCGGCGAATAGGATCTCATCACTATAGGCATTGCCGATGGCGCTTAAAGATCGCTGATCCATAATAAAGACCCGCACCTAGTTGCGCTTCTTTTCAATTAATTTGACGAACCTCTCAAAGGTAAAATCCCGGCTCAAAATATCGACTCCCTGCTCAGTATATCCCGGAATTTGTTCATAACGGTTCTCTTCAATCAAATAGACCCTGCCCATTTTTTTACTGTCGCCATAGTGCAGGGCGAGACCATTGTCCAGGTAGAGGGTGAAGCAGATATTCCCGATCCTTTTTGCGGCTGGTCCCTGAAGTTGAAACCGGCCGCTGAGCATGAAATGGATTATCATCTGTAAAGAGTTAAAGCTGATCTTGAGAAAAGGCCCGTGTTTTTCAACAGCTTTGATCTTTTCCGAGGAAAGAGCCTCTTCAAAGCTCTGCCAGAGCATAACCCTGATCACAATGGGCTGCTTAACCTCTACCCGCTCAATCTTCCTTCCGGCAAGGTCGCCCTTTAATCTCTTTTCGATATAGACCAGGTCGGGAAGCTCAGGCATAAGCTCATTACTATTATGTGGCTAGCCACATAATAGCAAATACCATCGCCCCGATTTAAAGCAGTTAGTATTCAGCTTGAGTATTTCTTCTGATGGGGCTGTTCCGGTCCATTACAAAACATATTCCGGGAATCGTACGGATGATACTACCCACATTGAAACATGGACTACAGCGAGTAAAATAGCCCAGAAGAACGACTTCATCTATGTGGCAGACTGTAAGGTGTGTACCGCAAACCAGCTGGGCTATATAGTGGGCAAAGGCCGCCGTGTTATTACTACGGTGCCGAATACGTGGAAGGAGACAATGACTTTCAAAGAAGAGCTTCGTTTGGAGAAAAAGGAAAAAAAGCGCATATGGCGAAGAAAGATACCAGGGGGTTGGGGTGAAGTGGAATACTACTCGCTATTTTGTGGGGATTACTGCACGAAAAAAGCAGGCTACCGGATGTACTGGTACCACTCAAGTGAAAAGAGAAAAAACGATGCTTTGAGCAGGGAGCAAAAGTTACAAAAGGCAGAAAGTGAACTCTTGAATTTGATGCCCAAACTGAATAAGAGAAAGCTAAAAATGCGGGAAGAGATTAAAAAACGAATAGAAGAGACCCTGAAGCGGTACAAGGTAAAGGATTTCCTCACGATCTCACTTACTGAAGTAAGGCAATCATATAGGGTGCAGATAGGCAAGGGGAGACCGGGAGCTAATACGCAATACAAAAATTGTGTTGAGACGGTTTATTCTCTTGTTTAAGAACGAAACAAGGAAGCGTTGAAACGCGAGAGAAATGTTGATGGTATTTTCCCTCTGCTTACCACAGATGAATCATTATCAGCAAAAGAGGTTCTGCGTGCCTATAAATATCAACCTCGGCTGGAGAAACGCTTCACCCAATTCAAGAGCGTTCATGAAGCAGCCCCGCTGCTCTTTAAAAAGATAGAGCGAGTGGAGGGGATCATGTTTTTATTTTTTCTCTCCTTAATGATTCAAGCGATTATCGAGCGAGAAGTAAGACTAAAAATGAAGGAATGGGACATCGAAACCCTACCCATTTACCCAGAATTCAGAGATGCATCTCATCCGACAACCTCAAAAATCCTAAGCGTTTTCGAAGGCATTTCCTCATATCAAGTAAGAAGGGGACAAATGATAAAGGAATTCCGAGATTCATTGACTCAAACACAGGTACTAATCTTAAACATGTTGGGGATCAGCTTAGACTACTACTGGGGAAATTCTGCTGCAGATGGTGAAAAATCCGAAAAAACGTGATTTCAACTTGCGGAAAATGAGTTAAAAGATATTTTAGCAAGTAATTTATTCAGGGCAAACGCATTTGGCTTTGCAGCTGCAGCCTCAGGGGATTTCTCCAGGATTAAAGTTCTTCCAGCAGCTTGTTGGTCCTTCTGCCATATTCCAGGTATATCTCTTCAGGATTTACCCCTGCTGCCATATCGCTTCCCAGATGGATCTGCACGGCCAGGTGCGGCTCGATGGAAAAGGCCCCTTTATAACCGCCTGCCAGCGCATCTGCAATTATCTCCCTGACCATGCTCAAGCCTTCGGCCGGATAGGTATAGATAACCTCTCCATCTTCACTGAGCTTACAATCCTTTATATGAATATGTTTGATAAAGGGTCTCGCCGCTTCATAGAAACTCCAGCTTTCCTCCCGGGAGTGTCCTTCAGCCACCGGGTTTCCAGTATCAAAGACAATCTGGAAATTAGGGGAGTCCATCTCTTCCAGTAGAATTCTTAAGTTCTCCGGTGATCTGCCCCCCCAGCCGGAGCAGTTTTCATGTACCAGGGTTATATTCTCGCCTGCCGCTATGCGGGTCAGTTCCTTTAAGCGCCTGAATACCTCTTTCCGCCATTCCCTTTGCTCAAGCCCATCATTGGGATAGGACATTATGCGGATATATTCAGTTCCCAGCCGCCTCATCCTTACTGCTGAGCGCTTAAGATCATCAACATCCCTGCTGAAATCCGAGGTTACCGGCCGTGCCCAGTTGGCTATTGGGGAAGAAAAGCAGATAACCCCCATATTCTCCTCCTGCAACAGAGCAAAGACCCTCTCGAATGAATTGTCGTCAATCTCCGAAATATTGGTTTTATCGATCAGCCTCAGTTCAATGTTCTGCCAGCCAAGCATTTTCTGCAGCTCAATCTGCCGCTTCAGCCCCTCAGCTCCTTCATCTGCAATACCGGAAATAATCATGCTAAGCTCCTTCAAGGTAAGAGCCATTTCTCAAGATTGGCTCCAATAAAATCATGGTCAATCAAATGGGGATAATCGCGGATAATGCGCTCTATCTTCCCGGCCTGTCCGGGAGAGAGCTCTTCCTTTTCACCCAGGGTGCGCACCTCTTCAACCAGCCCGCTTAAGCTTAATACATAGAGAATACCGGAAATACAACCCCGGTAATTATTGGCGGGATCAAAAACCGCCTCATTGGCCTCGGTAACCTGGGCAGCCAGGGTCAGCAATCCGGCGGGAATGTCCGCCGAAGCCTTAATCCGGTGAACTTCATTCAACTGCTCAACAGCGCATTTGGTCCAGTAAGCCCAGTGGCCCAAGAGGCCGCCCACTATATCAGCCTTTACCTGCCTGTCCTGGAACTGCAGCTGGTAGGTGGTTAAAAGGTCAGTTATTATTGTGTCGTCATTTCCCGTGTAGAGAGCAATTTCCCGGAAGCGTCCGGATAAAGCTACAGCTCTCACCACCTCGAGTGTATGATAGCGGTTGAAAGGGGCCATCTTTATAGCCACCAGGTTCGGTATTTCAGCCAGTTTACGCCAGAAACTCTCAGGAAGGATACGTCCGCCTGCAGCCGGCTGCAGGTAAAAACCCATAATGGGTATAACCTCCGCCACCCTGCGGGCATGTTCAATCAACTGATCCTCCTGCCATTCTTTCAAGGTTCCCAGGCTGATCAGGCCGATATAGTAACCCAATTCCTTAGCTATTAGTGCTTCCTTAACTGCCTGATCAGTAGCACCGCATATACCGGCTATCATAACCGGAGAGCTCTCTGACCAGCTGCGGGCCGTCTCTATTGCCAGCTCAAGCACCGGCCGGTAAAGACCGGTCTTTGCCTCGTGAATCTTGAACTCGGTGGTGTGCACCCCCACAGCCAGGCCGCCGACTCCGGCATCGAGATAGTAGCGGGTTAAAGCACGCTGGCGGCGCTCATCAAGCTCTTTGCGCGCGGTCAGGGCCAGGGGGTGGGCCGGTATTACCAGGCCGCGCCTGAGAGCGGTGAGAATATTTTCCGGGGGCAGCGGGTATTCACAACTCATATATCAACCATCCTTTTTATGGGTCTACCGTGGGCTTGCCCGTACGGCTTCTTTTTTTGTACTATAAAACAGATGAAAAATACACTGGCTGTGCTGCAGGAAAGAAAGATCAACTTCCATTTCCAAAGTTACTCCGCCCTGGATCAATTCTTCCGTTTGAAACAAGCGGATACCCTGTACCTGCTGATCAATGGATCGCTTATCTCACTGGCTAAAGCATTTGAAGAGCTTGAGTACCCGGGAATACCCTTTCAGGATGCCGCTCTTACCAACGATTCAAAACGCTATATTTTTCAGTGCTGTGATAATGACGATCCTCCTCCTGCATTTCCCTTTACCGTGCTGGGACTGCTCTATTCACAGGAGAGGGAGTGCTTTCTCGATCCCGGCAATGTTTATCACGATCTGAGACGCAGAGAACTTATTCCCAAACCCTGGCGGGCTGCGCACCTGGTTTCCCGCTACTACTACCGCTGCTCCATTGATATGGAAAAGAGTGACTTCCGTTTGAAAATTCCCCCTGCCGCGGCTTCCATAGCTTTTCAGCGGGATCTTCTATGCTCTATTATAACCGGTAGTTATCCGCATAAGGGTTTAAACCTACTCTGCAAGAGCGGTTTTATGGAGTTTTTCTGGCCTGAGCTCTTTAAAATAGATAGTGTCAGCCATATGAAAGATTATCATCCGGAGGGAGATGGCTGGGATCACACCATGCAGACCTTTCAATACCGAAAACAGAATGATCTGACCCTCTCCCTGGCCCTGCTCCTGCACGACATTGGTAAAGCAGAGACTTCCGAGCCGGTTGAAAAGCCCTTTGACGGCCATGCCGAACTTGAAGCCATTATTGCATCACGCTTTATGTCCCGTCTTGGTTTCAGCCCGGCTATAATACGCGATGTTTCCTTTCTGGTTAAGTATCACATGCTGCCGGGCGCCCTTAACAAGCTTCCACTTTTCCGCACAGAAAAGCTTATGGATTCATCACTCTTCCCTCTGCTTTTAGAATTATACCGGGCAGATCTTTCCACCACTTTTCAGGGGCCGGAAAACTATTACCAATCGTGTAGTATATATCAGAATTACCTTCGTCTGAAAGCCAACCCCTTTAAAAAGAGACATCGCTATCACTAAGTTGACCACAGCGGTTTTACAGTTTAATATGCATTTTTATGAGTAGAACTATTTTAATTACCGATATAGATACCCCTTTAGGCTTCGACCTCAGCAAAACCTTCCTGGAACAGGGTGACCGGGTCGTAGGCACAGTTGCTGCTCCTGATAAAGAGAGTGGCTTCAAAGCCTTAAACAGCAGCTCTTTTACCCTCAGGCGCTGGCAGCGCAGCTCCTCTCTTTCGGCAAAAAGCCTGCTGCTCAGTATCATCAATGACTTCAACAATCTCGACGAGGCCCTGCTCCTGCAGGCGCCGTCTCTGCCGGCAAAACTGCTCCATGAAGTTGCCACCGCAGAAATTGAGCAGGGTGTTGATCTCTGGATAAAGGGAAACCTCTTTTTGATGAAGGAGATTCTGGAAATCTTTAACAGGGGCAGGGGCGGTGTCCTGGCTTTGATAAACTACTCTCCCCACGACTCAACCGGGATCCTGCCTCCCCTGGAGAGCGCCCTGCGCGGAAGTTTCCATGCCCTGGCTAAATCCCTCTTTTCTTCCTAATCCCGGGAAAATCTCTATATCAACGGTTTTGAATCCAATACCGCGCATAGCAGTGATTTTGCTGATTTTATCAGGCAGACTCTCCGCGATAGAGGCAGAAGGGTCAGCGGTAGATGGTTCCGGTTTCAGGCAAAATCAGGGCTCTTCTCCCAATTCAGAATAGCCTCTTTCAACCGGTTAACCTGATTATCCGGTAGGTAAAGTGTGTTCCTCTCTGATGCTGAAGCGGCTCAGCGGTAATAGAGAGATATCTCATCGCCAATAGAGATTCCCAGAAGTTGAGCAGCCGAACCCTGGCGTACGGCAATTTCCAGAAAGTTGCTGCTGCCGAACAAGCAAACAGGAATACCGGCCTCTGCTTCGGCATAGGTTCGCGCCATTTCAGTAACCACCCGGCTGCCGATTTTCAACCTTACAAATGAACGGCCGTCTTTCAGATCGCCCGAATGAATGGCGGAGACAGCGTTTCCAAAGTAGTCAATATGAATGATCTTGCTGTGCAGTATCTGCCTACCGCTGTCATCATGAATGTTGAAGCTCTCTGAAATTACCGCTTTTACAGCCTACCCTTTCAACTCCTCTCCCTTTCAACTCCTCTTCCTTTCCTGAATCCAGGAGGGCCGCTGCCGGAGCAAAGATATCCCTGCCGTGGAAGGTAGCCGAAGCTTCCTTTGGCAGGGCCGGGTGATTGCTCTTCAATGAAAACACCTCAAGACCGGGATACATCCGGTGGAGCAGGCTGATCACTCCATTGTCCGGTGCTATCACTGTCCGCTCCTTCACTGAAGCCAGAACGATTCCTCTTGAAGAGCCTACCCCGGGATCAACCACTGCACAAAACACTGTGCCTTTCGGGAAAAAATCCCAGGCCGAATAGAGTATGTATGCCGCTGAAGTAACGGCAAAGGGTTCAATTTCATGGGTTAGATCCACAACTTTAAGCTCAGGATCACAGGAGAGCAGCATCCCTTTCATAATTCCCGCATAACCTTCCCGGCCGCCGAAATCAGTTAGCAGGGCTATAATCCCTCCGGACATGATTGATAGGAAAAGCTATAATTCAAGAAAGGCAAAAAATCAAGGAAGCCGGAGAAATTTTCACAAAAACTGATTTCATTCTCTTTAGAAATTGAATCTTATAAAGAAAGGCCAAGTATAGGAGGTTATTTAATCCGATTTTGAGCCATTA
>JAUWZD010000060.1 GCA_030615505.1 Spirochaetales bacterium
TCAATTTCTCTGGTTGACTTCCGCACTCAACCAGCATAAAAATAGCTATAATAATTGAACTTAATTTTCGTATTCTATTAATCATATTTAATCTCCTTATGAGCTTGATAAAAACGATAATACTATAAGTCCTCCCTTTGATGAAATAGCACCTACAAACTTAAGTTTTGCTTTTGTGATTGGAAAAGGGCGATTTTTTTAGAGATTTTGCTTAATTCTCTTTACTTTTTAAAGCTTGAGATTATAATTTTTCTTATAATTCCTCCAATGAAGGGCGGGGTTATGTCTTTCGCCGCATACTGCGCCGTGCAGCTATGTTTGGCCGTAAGCTGGACCTGGAAAACGAATTCATGTACAGGCTTGTAGATACGCTGATCGAACTCTATGGTGAAATCTTTCCTGAACTTCCGGCACAGAAGGAATTTATCATTCAGGTAATAAAAGCCGAAGAGAGCAGTTTCAGAAAAAACCTGCACCGTGGTATAAGACTCTTCGAGGAACTTGTTAGCAACCTAAGGAGAGGAGAGAGGATTTCCGGAAAGGATGTTTTTGTCCTCTATGACACCTACGGTTTTCCCTCCGACATGACGGCGCAGATGGCCGAAGAACGGGGGTAGGAAATCGATCATGAGGGATATGAGACAGAGCTTGAGATAGCCAGGTCCCGTTCCCGCGAGAGCGTTGTAACCGTTACCACAGATTGGATTGTCCTTAACGAGTGCGGGGATGCTCCCTTTATCGGCTACGAGAAGATGACCGGTGATGTAAAGATTTCACGCTACAGGTCTACTGGCGAGAAAGACAGTGACGGGCGTGATCTTCTTCAGGTTATGCTTACATGCACACCTTTCTATGGTGAGTCGGGCGGTCAAATCGGCGACACCGGTACAATTGTCGAAATAGGGTTTGTCCGGGTACTTTTGGAGGGGAGCATTTCGGCGGGAATCCGCCGTATAGAAGCCGTAACAGGACAAAAGGCCTACGAGCATGCCGCCAGAAACGAGGTGATCCCGAACGAAATTTCGGGTTACATGAAATGTGTTGTTGATGAGGTTCCCAACCGCCTTGCTGCCATGATAGACCGCATGAAACAGCTTCAGAAAGAGAATGAATGGTTGATACAGAAGGCACTTGCGTCGGAAGCCGACGGGATGGTCAGAAGAGCGGTGAAACATGAAGGCGCAAGGATCGTAACCGAAATAGTAGAAGTTGGTGATGTCGACAGTCTGAAGAATCTGGTTCACGGCCTGCGCTCGAAAATGGGTAGAGGAGTTTATGTTCTTGGCGCTGCCATAAATGGGAAGGGAATGCTTGTCGTCGGTGTAACCGACGACCTGGTTGGAAAAGGAGTGAAATCGGGTAACATCATTAAACATATTGCTGCCATCATAGGCGGCGGCCATCCGAAACTTGCCCGGGCGGGCGGAAAAAATCCGGAAAAATTGAAAGAGGCCATCGCGGCTTCTCTGAAAATAGTAAAGCAGAATCTTTAAGATAGTTTAGCTCACCAAATATCCTGGAAGAATATGGTCTACTAAACGCACTAAAACACAAGTGCTCTTTGAATCTGGGAGGGTACAGCAACTGTTCAAGGCCCCCTTCAAGTGGCTGCAGATAGATATTTGGATGGAATCTGGTAAATATATACATCTTTCCATCAGTGTTCCCTGACGATGGAAAACAATTTCTTGTATCAAAGAGATCGACCATTCCACGATATTTTATATCTATAAAATCTTATGTAGAATAAATGGCAATCCTGTCGGCATTAGAACCGTCATATGGAGGTTTCAATTTGCCGCACCCTGTTAATATGTATCTGCCGTCAATCTTAACACACCTTATATCTTCTATGCAGTAGAGAAAATCCCCGTGATCGCCCCCATCCCCTTTTATCGCGCCATTTTTATACCTTTTAAAGCTTATTCCATCTTCACTTATTAAAGGCCACACCTCTGAAACATAATTGCTGAGTCTATAGCGTTTGGTCCCTGATTTGATATTAAAATAGCTTTCCCTCCCATAGTTCTTCTGACATCTGGATAGAATGACCACTTT
Organism: Spirochaetales bacterium; assembly: GCA_030615505.1. Taxonomy (GTDB): domain Bacteria; phylum Spirochaetota; class Spirochaetia; order SZUA-6; family DRHE01; genus JAUWZD01. The sequence continues at coordinate 2,059 of JAUWZD010000060.1, forward strand.
GCCATTTATTAACTCAGCGCCCCCATTAAAAACCGCGCCTGGTTTCTCCTCGCCATCCTCCTCCCAGGTCAGTCCAATCTCTTCCGGTAGAATAACAGGGTTTCCAATATAATCGCTTAAGCGAAACACTTTTTCACCTGAAGATGTATTAACAATTTCGCCTTCGCCAAGATTTTCGGCCGTCTCAATTATAGCTTCCATTCTTTATTTTCCTTCGTTTCTCTTTACAATTCACAGAATAATTTTATAAACTGTTTTGAGATCTTTTCCGGCGAATGTTCAAGCGCAAATTTTTCTGCGTTTTTCACAACTTGCTTACGTGCTTTATCATCATAAAGCAGCATCCGCACTGATTCTGTCAGTTCTTCGTCATTCCTGTATTTAATCAGTTCCCAGTTGCTAAATGGTGAGAAAAAGAGGTTATCACGTGCGAGAATCGGGGTTCCCCATCCTATTACCTGATACGCTGTCGAGGAGAGGATCGCCCCGCTGCCGGTTACCCCCTCGCCTTTGTCAAATATCACAATCATGGATGCCTGGATATACTCTCTTCTCTTCTGCCATGAGTAGTTCTCCACCCTGATCTCATCGTATCCGATATCGGGATTGGTTTTCTTCATTTCAGAGATTTTCGCTTCGAGTTTTATCTTCCGCTCTTCATCATAGACAAGAGCCAGCAGGTAAATTGAAGGATCGTCTCTTTTCATTTCGCAGACGGCGGGGAGAAAATCGACCATGTTATATTCACCGAAGGTGAGAATAATATTCTTGTCCGTGGGAAGATTCACTTTTTCACAGCTTTTTATTCTGTCGCCCCTGCTTTTCTCGTATACCGGAAACTCAATACAGTGGACCTTTTCAGCAGGGTAATGTTCTTCCATAAACCCGTTCTGTTCGGGAAGAAAGTTGACAATTGCCTCCCAGTCGAACTTCCAGAATGGGCTGTCGTCTGGTTTCGGCTTACAGTCATGGTTTAGCAGGATTGTTTTGGCCCGCGCTTTTATCCTGGGAAATACTTCAAGCAGACCTTCCATGGGAAGTATCCCCAGGTCCACCGCGAGGAATATATTATATCCCTCCTCTTCAATTGCCTTAAGAAGCAATTCGGAATCAAAAGAGATTTTCCCCGGAATCTTTTTGCCTGAATACGTAAAGCATCTGTGCAAAAAATCTTCATCTTCCACATCAAGCGGATAGCCAAGGGTACACTCCCTGTAATGTGTAAATACCTTTACATCATAACCCCATTCCATCAGCCATTCTGCTACCGGAGTCGTATGCCTGGAAACTCCTCCATCGGTATTCCAGGATCCCATAATAATTATTTTAAGCTTTTCCAATCTATTTCTCCTAAATTTAACCTTATATACTTCTTGTATAGTTCAGTGTGTTTTACAATTTTATTCCGCCGCCGATCGATATACCGGTAATAAACTGCTTTCTATAAATGATAAACAGAATAAGAAGAGGCAGTGTTAGAATGACTGTGGCTGCAAATATAAGCCCGGGTTTGTCTCCGCCTCCGCCGCCAAGCACAAAATTCGCAATTGTCAGGTTTAAAGTCATCATATGAGGTTTTCGGATTACAAGTATCGACCATAAGAGATCATTCCATCTTTGCATAAATGTAAACACACCCAGTATGGCAGCTACTGATTTGGACATGGGTATCATTATCCTGAAAATAATCCCAAACTCACTGCACCCTTCAATCCTGGCCGATTCAATTAAAGCCATTGGTATGGTTTTAAAATACTGCGAAAACAGAAATACACCCCAGGCACTCATTAAAAACGGTACTATCAGGGCAAAATACGAATTTAACATATCCAGACTTACCATCAACTTAAAAACAACAATGAATCCGACCCCGGTTCCCGTAAATATCCATTGAAAAATAATAAAATTGGCAATAAATGATTTACCTTTAAAGTCCAGCTTTGATATGGCATAGCCGGTAATCGCGCTGAAGAACAGTGTCGCAAGCGTTACTGCACCGGCAACAAACAAGCTGTTAAACAGAGCCCTTATAAAATGCAGCTCCTCTAACGCAAACATTTTTTCATAGCTGTCAAACGTAAGAACTTTAAAATTAAAGATACTCGTATAAAAATCTCTGTCCTGTTTCAATGAACCTGTCATAAGATACAGATATGGATAGATATTTATAAAACTCCACAGGAGCAGTAAAAAAATAACAATTTTCCCTATCAGATTAACCTGTATACTCTTACTTTTCATATTATACCTCCTTCCCCACAATTTTTTTGATTAACAATACCAACGCATATGACATTACGCCTGCAACCAGAGAGACGGCAGCCCCGTAACCTATAGCCATTCTGTCGTAAATCTGATGAAAGGTTTCCATCCTGAAGGTATAACTTGCCAGCATTGGGCCTCCCCCTCCTGTTAACATCAAAGGTTCCGCAAATATCGCGAAAAAAGTAGTAACAGCAAAGATAACAACAATAACAAAGGTGGGATTAATCATCGGCAGCGTAATTTTCCAGAACCGTGTAAATGGACCCGCACCGTCAATAACCGCCGCTTCGTGGTATGAATCGGGAATGGAGGATATGTTCGCAAGAAGAAGAAGGGCATAATAACCGGAACTCTTCCACACTATCATTATTGCCATTGGAATAAGAACTATATTTGCGTCAGTAAACCAGCCTATATCGGTACCCGTAATAGAGGATATTGTTTTTGTTATGAAGCTGTGAGGACTGAATAATTTCTGGAATATTACCGAGTAAGCCACTCCCGCGGTAAGGTTTGGCAGAAAGTAGGAGATTACTAAAAAAGATTTTAAGGCGACATTCTTAACAGAGTTCAGCATCAAAGCCAGAACCATGGAAATAATGAGAGATAACGGTATGTAAATGATCCCGAAACGGAACATATTGTACATGATCATTCTAAACTCTTCTCTTTTAAAGAAGTCCAGAAAGTTATCAAGTCCCACAAAAACTGCTTTAGCGCTGATCAGGCTTGTCTCAAAGAAGGCTATAGGTATTGAGACAACATTGGGATAAATCCAGAAGACAATATTCCATAAAATATAGGGCAGAATAATTCCCCAGGCAATTAGTGTAATTTTTTTTACACCCTTACCCTTACCACCGCCGGTTACCGCAACATTCTTAAGATATTTACCGTATTTTTCCTTAAGACCATTAATCGTATTTTCTAAAACCATACTCCTTATGCCTCATACAGAGGGCCATTATTAAAACGGCCCTCTTTAACTTTAGCACATACTTCTATTTGGCCAATACAGCCTGAACAGCTTTTTCAGCATCAATCAGCGCGGTACGAACATCTTTCTTCTGATAAGCTATGGGCTCCCACAATGCTTTTTTAACGGCATTATAGATGTCATATTTATCAGAACTCATAACACAATGAGAGCGGGGCACAAATTTTATATATTCATCCAGCCCCGGATTATCATCCAGGTAATCCCTGAACATTGAATTCTTTAAAAGATCGGCTCTCATTGGAAGCTCCCCGGTTTCTTCCAGCTGGTTCAGATCAAACTCAGGATTGGAAAACCGCCATTTAATATATTCCCATGCCTTCTCCACACTGCCGCTGTTTTTTATGATGGCAAGACCTTTTACACTGGCATCAACCCACGATCCAGCATTAGTTCCTATAAAATCGGGGACAGGAGGTACAGCCGCAACAACTTCAGCATCCGGACGCATGTTTTTTACCTTCTTTATCTCATGCGAACCGGCGCAAGCCATACAGCCCACATTCGCGAATTCTTTAAACTTGTATTTATCCTTGTTTACAGAAGCATATCCATTTTTAAACGCGTTATTCGCAAACTCTACAAAGGCTACGGAAACTTCGGATTTTGTATCAAGTCCATCTTTTGACAATTCCTGTACATTACCCTTTGCCGCCATATAAAATGTGTGCCAGTAATATCCTACCTTCCACCAGGCGGCAGTCGGATCAAAATCTATGGCAATATAATCTCCCATTCCAATAACCTTGGATGCAAATTCATTAAACTCGCTGTATGTAACCGGAGGCGTGTCAAACCCGGCCTGGTTTAACAATTTTTTATCATATATAAAAAGCGCCGGTTTCCATGTCTGGGGAAGCACATAGATATGGCCGTCTGCCGCTTTAATGCTGTCCATAAATCCTTCACTGCTCCTGGATTTTATAAGTTCATCAAAACCTGGAAGCGTATCGAGCGCGACAAGAGCGTCATTTTCAGCAAGAAAATTTGCAAAAAAGACCTCAAGGTTCGCAGTAATGGTAGGCGCGGTTCCTGTGGCAATCGCAGTCTGGATAATCATCTCCGAACTTGACCCTGCCGGTATCGGGTTATATATGACAGGACTGTCAGGATTCTTTTTGTTAAAGCTGTTTATTGCTATTTTCTCAGCTTTGTAAAAATCTCCGCCGACGGTCCAATAGGTCAGCGGTTTTTCAACAGATGTTTCCGCAGTTTTCGTCGTTACCTCAGCCTGACCTCCTGCAAATACAAGAGCAGGAATCAGAGCAATAAACAGTACAAAACAAACACATAAAAACCTTTTCATCTTCAATTCTCCTTAAAATTTTATTTAATATGGTTTCAGGCAACTTTTATAAATAAAGATAAGTTTGCTTGCATCACCTCCTTATCGATATGATTTCGTAAGTTTGCCTGCATCACCTCCTTATCGATTGGATTTTGGCCGAAACCACATCTTCCTTGAATGTAACTCAGTATAATATCAAGAGCTTATTCATGTCAACAAAAATTTTGCAATTATACATTTTCTTATTGTCGTTTTTACATCCTGATTATGTAATTTTCAAGCCAGCTATAAATCCATGGCGAATAATCCCTGACGGAGGTCTCTAACTCCAAAAAACAGGCCGATTTTAACCAAATCAAGTTTCGATATTTACATAAGCTTGATCGATCTCTATTTATCCTGCTTTTGGAAAGATACTGAAAAATGTTCTTTTTTACATTGAAATATTGTTCTCTATATGGTAATTATAAAGAGAAAGGTTATTAAAGGTGCCAAAAAAACGAATAAACATAAACTTTACACAGATTGCAGAGGAGTGTGGTGTCTCAATTGCAACCATATCCCGGGTATTAAACAATAAAAGTAATGTGAACGAAAAAACCCGGGAGAAGGTATTGAAAATTTTGCAGAAACACAATATTTCCATAGCCAAAAGACCCCCTGTTTCAGTGTTAAAACATATTGCAATTCTATTTCATAACCTGGATATACTGGAACTCCATCACCATGGCTATGATGCGGTAATAAAAAGGGTCGAAACTTTTCTCAATAAAGAGGGGTATTCGATTATCCTGGTAAAACTGAGAGAAGATAATACACTTCCGGAGATAGTACATAATGCCGGAACGAAAGGTGTAATACTTCTTGGAAACCATATTCCTGAAATTCTATATATTTCACTCACAACTCAGAGTATCCCATTTGTATGCATTGACATTGAATCTTATTCATCAAGATATTTTTCAGTGAATACGGATAATTTTAGTGGAATTAGAAAAAGTGTTGAACATCTTGTTACACTTGACCACCAAAAGATTGGTTATATTTCCGGCTGCTTAAAAAATTTAAAATTTAAAGAACGCTACAATGCTTTTAAACAGGAAATTGAAGATAATGATTTAACTTTAATAAAAAAATATATAAAAATAAAAGATGATAGCGAGGGAGAACAGGATTTCAGTATAAGGGCAATAGAGGAAATTCTTGAACAGGAATCTCTGCCAAGCGCAATTATCCTGTCAAGTAATATCTTTGCAAAAGGAGTTATTCAGGTTTTAAACAAGCATAATATCAGAATACCTGAAGATATTTCAATAATAGGTTTTGACGATGGGGTAGTTACACAGTCCCCTGAGACTATATCTTTGATACAACCTGACTGGGAAAATAAAGGGGAACTGGCAGCCTCAATTCTTTTTGGACAGATCAAAGGTATTACTATTCATCCCTATAGAGCTATTGTTAATAATAAACTTATTATTAACAATACTTGTTCCAGATACAATAAGAAAGGAATAAGAAGAAACCTGGTTACTCCTCTGGTTTTATGGACTGCTCCGGGGAAGCTATATGAACATGAAAAAAATATTGTCACTATATGGAATAAAAACAATCCCAGATCTATTGTAACGTTCAATCCGGTTCCAAGAGGAATGGAAACGGAAGAGGTAATAAAAAGTTCGATAATAAAGGGTATATCTCCTGATCTATATCAGGGGATAGAGGCTTTTTTTGCAAACTATCTAGCCAGAGACGGCGTATTGGTACCGCTTGATACCATGGAAGGTTTTTCCACAATCGTTAAAAAAAGAAAAATTGAAAAGTTTTTGGACAAAATAAGGGCCGCTGATGGACATGTTTATATTCTTCCGCAGCACTGGACACCAATTTCCGGAATATACAATCGCGCACTCTTTAAAAAGGCGGGGTTTGATAACCCACCCAAAACATATAATGATTTCAACAAGTTTGCAGAACGTATTAAAAAGATGGAAGATACAATTCCGGCTGATTTCCCTTTATCACCAAATTGGTGGATCATTGCGCGATACTGGCATGCCTTTAATATGCCAACCATGGGCGAAAAGGGATTATGCTTTGATATTTCCAAAATTGATATACCTGAAAGTAGAGCTATTTTCAGATTTCTATCTAATGCCGTGAAAAAAGGTTATATATCAAATGATAAAAATAGATATGGTTTTTTTAAAAAAGGAAATGTTGGGTATAAACTAATACGCCACCCGGATAATTTACTAATGTCCGATAATGTAAATCCGCAACTGTCGCTTGTTTTATCCCCTCCACCAATCCCGGATTTCATTGAATACCCATGCACACCCTGGGTAGAAGCAAGTATTAAAGGAGCTTCTATTTTTAAGAACAGTAAAAATATTGAAAAGGCATGGAACTTTATAAAGTGGTATTATCTAACAGAAGAAAATGATCTGGATCTCTTACGCTCTATATCTCATATCCCATGCAGAGGCGATCTAAATGAAAATCGACTTTTTTCCGATTATTTTAACCAATACCCGAACATGAAGAAGCTTATCAGCTTTATTGATAAATCCGGAACAATAACACACCCTGATAAAATAGAAATTTTCAGTATCATAGCCGAAAAGCTATGGAAACCTTTAATACTGGACAATGAAAATAATATTGATAAGCTTTTAAATGAAACAATTGATGAGTTACGTGATTTGTAGACAATAGGTATCCTCCCCGTATCCTATAAAATAATCAGGGTTTATCTCTTTGAAAAAAAGAATTTACATCGCAGAGGGCGCAAAAATATATGTTGCAATGATGAAAAATATACCTGTAATAATAAAGATTTGATGGCTTGTCATCATTTTTTACCTTCTGCAATCACACGTTTAAAATGGATACTTAATAGAATTGTTGTTAAGGGAAAAGTAAGACACCATACACCAAGGAAAAGGAATATTATGAAGACAATATCAAACCAGGTTGAAAACAGACCTATGAATCCCAGTATCCCATTAATAATAAAAAGAGTTTTGATCGCTCTTTCAAGTTTAGATCGGGCCTTAAAAAAGGCCAGGGATAATGTTGATAATCCCATAAAAAAATATCACAATCCTTCTATAGATGTGAAAAAGGAGTGGAAATTAGGCACAACTAATAGACTTAATCCTGTTAATTCATTACTCAGAATATTATGTCTTACTACTGTCAATTGAGTATGATAATTACAGCATATAAAATGGAATCTTCTATCCGTTATTTTATTAATCAGGAGATAATTTTACTATGGGAAAAATATATACCAGAAGATAATAAAAAAGGCCCTGAAGAGCATCTGAAATCGATGTTGAATCGGACTACCATTTTTCTGGCGAACTATACTCAAATCTCAAGGATTTCCATTCTTCATGATTACAATTAATCCAGTTCTGATGATAATTCCAACCAAGCCTTATTCGGAATTGAACAGCTTCTCTCTTTGTTACATGAATACAGGGAAGATTCTTTAAAAATGAAAATTGCCACATGGATTTCTACCGGAGCTCTTTGCTGAATGAACAAATAAATCTGGATTTTTCTAAAAAGGACGACAGGGAAAAGATTATTAATTATTTAGTGAACATTATTGCTTGACTATTTTCTTTATACTAATCCTGATCACCATAAAGACCTTCCACACATTCCGGGCAGATACAATGAATGAACTTTATTTCTGATTGGCTCTCAATATACTAATTTCCCATTAGGATTAATTGCTCTAGATCTCTACCATGTACATTTTACGTTAAAAATGAGCGGTTTAGAACGGAGCGAAGCGCAGTTTTAAATCCGCTCGGTCGCCTTGTTAGATGTTATTTTTAAAATATGGACATCCTTTTCCTTTACATTCTTTATTAAATTTATTGAAATTACATACAATATCTTCATCTTTACTAAATATATCAGAAAAGTATTCCATTACCGATTCTATTGCAAGAAAAGAGTTCCTTTTACAACACCTTGGTCCACCATGTTCTGCGATTATTGATAAGCTTCTGGCAGTTATCATGTTTGATTCTTTCCACTCTTCGTTTGCCAAAGGATTGTTATCCTTAATAAGACTTATAAATATCCCTACCCCAACTGCCGCACCACAATTTCCATGGGAACCGCAAAACCCGCCTAAAATTCTTTCAGCTCTTTTTCTAGCGTTTCTTATCTTTGACCCCTTTTTAAGGTTAAGGACTGTTTCAAGTCCTCTTTGCCGCCTTCATAGGTATATTGAAAACTAAGGAACATAGGGTTAAACATACCGGTGCCACGAGTAATGGGCAGTGCATACCAGGGTTTTATAAAATCTTTACCTGACACTTTTCTTAGAGGTTCCGCTCGAACATTATTAAAGACCGATGACTGATGTTCAATTTCAATTGAACTTAAAGCATTTATATTTTCTATTGATTGTTCAGCCATAATTTTACTGTCATCCGGCTTCAATTTCTCTGGTTGACTTCCGCACTCAACCAGCATAAAAATAGCTATAATAATCGAACTTAATTTTCGTATTCTATTAATCAAATTAACTCTCCTTATGAGCTTGATAAAAACGATAATACTATAAGTCCTCTCTTTAATGAAATAGCACTTACAAACTTAAGTTTTGCTTTTGTGATTGGAAAAGGGCGATTTTTTTAGAGATTTTGCTTAATTCTCTTTACTTTTTAAAGCTTGAGATTATAATTTTTCTTAATAATGAAATCTTCTAACTTAAATATCACTGAGTTTGGCAAATTTTCAATTGATGATGCCGGAATACCATGTTTTGATGCAAGTCCGGAAACGAATTTTGCTGCAGACTATCCCCTCAAACACCTTATAAGCACCGGTCGTCTCTCTGCAATGACAGACAGGTGGGGAAATATTGCCCTATTTACCACAGAAGGCGGCTATGTAACCCTGAGTCCAAATAAGTTTAATGCAAGAAGCGGCCTTTACCCAATGATTGAAATTGATGGTGAGTTATTTTCCCTGATTTACAGTGAGCTCGATAAGAATAAATCACTAAGATATGGAACAGGTTATGTTGAATATACAGGAGAAATAAGAAGGAACAAAATGAAGCTCTTGGTTAAGCAGGTGTTTCTAATGCCTCCTGAAAAAAAATCCTGTATGATCGGTTATTTCACTTTTAAAAATATCGGATCTCTTACTATTGAAGCACAAATAATATTAAGAAGCGACATATTTCCCATTCCTGTAGTGGACCCAGATAAGGGCAGGATTACCAGGAACGGTAAATCCGGAAAAGATTTTGCTGTATTTGAAAATCTTTTCGATGAAACCGGAAGTTTTTTTCTAATTTCAGATGATGAGTGGAATGGTGGGATTTCAGATATCTCCCTGGAACTGAAAAAAACAGTGAAAATAGATCCTGATGCCATATTAAATGTTTCCTGCTGCATTGGATATGGGAAAAATTACAGCACAGAAGAAATACAGAGCTATATGCGGGAAAACAGCCCCGGCGAAGTTCGCAGAAAATGGAAAGAAAAGCTTTCCCCTGTTAATGTCAGAGCACCTGAGAAATGGATTGAAGATGAATGTGTTTGGTCTGTAGGACAGCTTTTTTCATTTACATGTTACGACAGCTCTGTGTGTGAGTATTACGTAAATCTCGGGGGATACGGTTGGGGTGAATTTGGCGTGCGGGAGGATTGTGAAACTGCCCTTGTTTTGGCATATTGGGAACCCACACTGGCAAGAAGCTCTCTGCGCTGGGTTGCAAAGACTCAGGCTTCAAACGGCGATATTCCAAAAGCACATGGATTCAAAAGGGATAAAGCCCTTTCCCATCAATTCGAGTCGGACAATGAAATCTGGTTCATACTTGGATGCTGTGAATACTTAAAACAGACCGGGGATTATGACTTCCTCAATGAGGATATTCCTTTCTGGGACGTAGAGACTGGAACTCTATGGGAGCATTTGAAACGCGCATATAACTGGATTTACAAGGGTATCGGGCTTGGCTCACACGGCCTGATTCTGATTAGAGACGGAGACTGGAATGATTATCTTTCAAAAATGGGCGGAATGGGCAGAGGCGAATCTGTAATGAATTCGGCAATGGCATGCAGGGCCTTTGACCTGTTTGCGGAATTTACAGAAATGAAGGGAGAGCTTAGTTTTTATAGAGAAATCGTCGAATCCTCAAAGAAGCTTAAGAGCGCCGTATCCTCAGCTTTTGACAAAGCCTGGTTTATCCGGGGCTATACTGATAAAGGTAAAGCAGTGGGAACATATTCTGAAAACAGACTCTTCATAAACGCTCAAACCTGGGCTGTTTTAGGAAGATGCGGAACTATAGAACAGCAGAAAAAAGCTCTGCTGAATGCCGTTAAAAAGTGTCATACAGATGTTGGGATGACTTTAATGAGTAAACCATACAGCAGCCCTCCTCCGTCCGATATCTCATGGTGCCCTATTCCCTCGGGAGAGGGAGAAAATGCGGGCATCTGGCCACAGACTGTTTACTGGATGGTATGGGCATTAGCGGAAGCAGAGCTGACTGAATTGGCATTAAAAGAATGGAAAGCGATGTCTTTAAAGAATCACTCGCAGCTTTTCCCACATGTGCCGTACGGCATTTTTAACGGCCCTGACTGTTATTCTTCAAAATACTCAAAGGGGCGTGAAGGCTGTACACAGGTCCAGCTTATAAACAGAGCCGAATCTGTTCCAATGAATCCGGTCGTAGCATGGCAGGCCTTTGCAATGAAGAAAATAAATGAAGCTGAACTTCATCTGGAGAGTTATGACGGCTAAAGAACTCTAGACAAGGGAGAAATGTGAATGAGTCAATTTAAGGTTATAGTAACGGATGATCGTTTTAAGAGCTATAAAGAGGAGGAAGATGTATTAAAGGAAATAGATGCTGAAGTAGAGGTTCATAACCTTGAAACAGAGCAAGAAGCAATCAAGGTTCTAAGATCAGCGGATGCGCTCCTGGTAAATCTCTACCCCCTCAAAGGCAAGGCAATCAAAAAATTGTCCCAATGCAGAGTGATATCACGCTACGGTGTCGGTTATGATAATGTAGACGTTGAGGCAGCCACCAGTGCGGGTATCTGGGTGGCCCGGGTTCCGGATTACTCATTTGAAGATGTATCGGATCAGGCACTGGCCCTTCTTTTAGGATGTATTCGGAAGATACCCTATAAGGACAGGAGAATCCGGGAGGGAGGCTGGAACTTAAAGGATGAGCAGCCCGTTCACCGTATAAAGGGTAGGACCCTGGGCCTGATAGGATATGGAGCTATTGGCAAAACCTTTCATAAAAAGATTTCCGGGCTCGGATTGGCCAGGGTCTTAGTATATGATCCCATTATTGAACATAATATTATTCGAGAGGCCGGGGCCGAGCCGGTGGATTTTGATACTCTGCTGAAAGAATCCGATTATATTTCCATTCATGTCCCATTGAATGACGAGACCAGGGGAATGATAGGCGAGAAAGAGATTTTCCGGATGAAAAGGGATGCGATTTTAATAAACACCTCAAGGGGCCAGGTACTAAGGGAAAAGGCGCTTTACAATGCCTTAAAAGAGGGAAGAATAAACAGCGCCGGCTTGGATGTTTTTGAGAAGGAACCCCTGCCCGGGGACAGCCCCTTAAGGACACTGGATAATGTTATTCTCTCTGATCATACCGGTTTTTACAGCGAGGAATCCATTGTGGAACTCAAAACAAAGGCAGCCCGAAATGTTTTAGAGGTTCTCAAGGGTGGGAAACCGATCTATCCGGTGAATCAAGTGTAATTAAGCTAAAATATAGCCTCCAGGAGTTGGGTGTCTATTAAGACCGGACGATCAATATTCTCTTATAACTGCCGATAATAAAAGTAGTTATGATTTATTGCATTTATAAGCAGAAAGACCTGATTGCCGAAACCGACAGCCTGGACTTTGCAAAGTCGGTTGTGAAACAGTACCCCGGCTGTACAATTAAAGATGTGGAAACGGATAAGGTCTTTAAGGTCAATCCTGATAAAAAGCTGTAAGCTGTTAGGATCATTCCCCGATTATTTTGACCAGCACACGTTTTCTTCTCTTACCGTCAAATTCTCCGTAGAATATCCGCTCCCAGGGTCCGAAATCGAGTTTCCCCTCAGTAACGGCCACAACCACCTCGCGGCCCATTATGCTGCGCTTGAGATGGGCATCCGCATTATCCTCATAGCCATTGTGCCGGTAGCGGGAATAGGGTTTTTCAGGCGCAAGCCCTTCCAGCCATACCTCAAAATCATGATGTAAGCCGGACTCGTCATCGTTGATAAAGACGCTGGCTGTAATATGCATGGCGTTGCAGAGGAGAATTCCCTCTTTAATCCCGCTTTCCCTTAAGGCTTCGGTGACCTGGGGGGTAATGTTGATAAGGGATCTGCGGCTCTTGGCGTGAAACCAGAGTTCTTTTCGAAAGTTCTTCATATCAGCCTCCCTGTAGCTTTGATTGTATCAGAATGTTCGTTCAAATAACAATCTGCCGGCGGATTTTAATTTCTCTGTATTTCGTTGACTGGCAAAGGTTTTGGAATTATCCTTTTTTTTATGAGAGGAGCAGTCCGTTGAAGGCAAAGGTTTTAGTAATCGGCAGTATTAATACGGACCTGGTTACCTATGTGGATAGAATCCCGGCGCCCGGAGAGACAGTTACGGACGGAAGCTTTGCATCGTTTCCGGGCGGAAAGGGCGCCCAGACCTCAATGCCTACTGCAGAGGGGATAGAAAGATTTATATCGATGAGAATATAAGGAATGAGCAAGAAAACCGTTAATTTGCTATACGCCGGGACCGGGATGAAGCTCCACGTACCGGAGTCGGCCGCTGTGCTTGAGGCGCAGCATATACCGGCTCTGAAGGAGCCTGAAAAGGCGGTTATAGAGGCTCTGGAAAACCCAATAAAATCGGCTTCCCTGCGAACATTGATCGAGGCTAAAAACCCTCATACAGTGGCCATCACCATATCTGATATTACCCGCCCGGTGCCAAACAGGGTCTTTCTTCCTCCGCTCCTGGAATACCTGGGCCGATGCGGCATAAGGGATGACCGGATAGTTATCATTGTGGGCACTGGAATGCATCGGCAGAGTACTCCGGAAGAGAGGGATATCCTGGTTGGAAGAGAGATTCCCCTGCAATTTGAAGTGATCGATCATCGAGCCGATGATCCGGAAACACTGGTAAGGGTGAGTGATGATCCCCCGGTGAGTGTATGCCGCCGTTTTGTCGAGACGGATTTTAAGATAGTTACAGGCTATATAGAGGCCCATTTCATGGCCGGCTTTTCCGGAGGCCGAAAGGGGGTGTGTCCCGCCTTAGTTGACTTAGAAACGATCCGTCGCTTTCACGGTTTCGAGACCCTGGCGGACCCCAGGGCTGATAACGGAAGACTGGAGGGCAACCCCTGCCACGAAATCGCCCTGAGCGCAGCTAAGACCGTGGGCGTGGACTTTCTTTTTAACGTGGCAATAAACGGTGAGCGCAGTATGGCCGGGATATACTGCGGAGATCTGGAAGCAGCTCACCTGGATGGATGCAGCCAGGTAGCTGCCTGGACTACTGCCAGATTTGAAAGACCCTTTGACTTAGTCATTACCAATGGCGGGGGTTACCCCCTGGACATGACATTCTACCAGACTGTTAAGGGCATGTGCACTGCCCTGCCGGCTCTGAATAAGGGCAGTACACTGCTTCAGGTGTCGCACTGCGGGGAAGAGATCGGCAGTAAGTCCTACACCGATATGATGTTGAGTTACAGCAATGACTGGCAAAGGTTTCTCTCCGATATTGAAGCCGGTAAAAAACAGACCAAACTTGACCAATGGCAGCTGCAGATGCAGTGCCGTGTGCTGGAAAGAATCGGGCAGGAGAATCTCTGGTTTGTCAGCGACGGCATACCGGAGGATATACAGAACCGGATCTGTGTAAAGCCGATTTTGGGCCGGGGTAATGCCCGGCAGAGGGCTCAGCGAACAATCGATGAATATGTTGCGGCACACCCCAGTGCGCGTATAGCTGTTATTCCAGATGGGCCCTACACGATGTTGAGGAGTAAAGATGGTAAAGGATATACCGGATAAACTTGAGAATTACAGAGGCCTGAATCCCAGGATCGACGAAATGCTTGCCTGAAGATCATATTTCTCGTAAGAGGCACATAATGAAAGATAAAGAAAAAACCAAAGAACAAATCATAAATGAACTGGTAGAAATGCGCAAAAGGATTGCCGAACTGGAAAGCTCAGAAACCTTATACAAGCAGACAGAGGAGAGATTCAGAGAGATCAATGACTACCTGGAGAACATGCTTAACTACTCGAACACTCCTATAATCGTCTGGGACCCGGGCTTCAGAATCACCCGTTTCAACCATGCCTTCGAACGCTTTACGGGTTATAAAGCAGAGGAGGTTGTGAGCAAAAGATTGCACATGCTCTTTCCTGAAGAAAGCCGGGACGAATCTCTGGGCAAAATCGAACGTACTTTAAGTGGTGAATTCTGGGAGTCTGTGGAAATCCCAATTCTTCTCAAAGACGGAGACAGCCGGATAGCACTCTGGAACTCGGCGAACATCTATACCGAGGATGGTAAAACTCTTTCAGCCACCATTGCCCAGGGAATTGACATCTCCGAGCGCAGGAAGGTAGAAGAGGCGTTAAAGCAGTCTGAAGAAAAACTGCGGTCAATTTTCAATAGTATGACTGATTATTGTTATATTGTTTCTAAAGATTACAAAATAGAGTTTATGAATAAAGCAATGATAGAAAGATTTGGCGATCAAACCGGTAAAACCTGTTATAAGGCTTTATTCGATAGAGATTCTCCCTGTCCCTGGAGTAAATCAGGAGATATACAAAAGGGGGAAACTGTGAGATGGGAGTATTACTTCCCAGAGGTTGATTACACTTTTGAGATCATAGATTCCCCACTAATAAATAAAGACGGATCAATCTCCAAGCTGGGGATTTGGAGAAATATCTCCGAGCGCATGCGGGCAGAGCAAGCCCTGCGGGAAAGCGAAGCACAATATCGCAGCATCTTTAACTCTGCTACAGATTCATTTCTTATCTTCGATTTTGACGGTAAAATTGTAGAGGCAAATCCTCAAGCGTGCAAAATGTACGGTTATGCTTACGAGGAGTTGATAAAACTATCCGGTAAAGACATAGTTCACCCCGGTTATTATCAGATTTTTAAAAAATTCAAGAGAGATGTTCAGACAATTGGTGAGTTTTACGCCGAATCAGTAGATGTTCATAAGGATGGCAGTACATTTGATATTGAAGTTAAGGGAAGCATGTTTGATTATAAGGGTAAACCGCATCTATTAGCTGTTGTAAGAGATATCTCCGAGCGCAAGCGTGCGGAAGACGAGCTTCGGCGGCTTAAAGAATTTAACGAGGGAATCGTCCAGAGCATGGCCGAGGGCATAGCCGTGGATGACACGGAGGGGCACTACACCTTTGTAAACCCGGCTGCAGCGTCCATGTTGGGTTACACACAAGAGGAACTGCTGGGTCAGCACTGGACAGCCGTTACCCCGCCTGATCAGCAGTCCAGCATCCAGGCAGTAAACGAGAGGCGTGCATGCGGCGAATCCAGCCGTTATGAGGTAGAACTGGTGCGCAAGGACGGCAGGCGTCTGTCAGTACTGATCAGCGGCAGCCCCCGTTTTGAGGAAGGCAGATTCACAGGAACCCTGGCCGTTTTTGTAGATATCACCGAACGAAAAAAGGCAGAAAAGGCTCTACAGCAAGCCCATGCCCGCTACCGCAGCCTGTTTGACGGTGTTCCTGTAGGGCTTTACCGAAGCAATCCCGAAGGAGAAATACTCGATATTAACCAAACCGCGGTGCAGATGCTCGGCTACCCGGATAAGCGGGCCTTGTTGAGTATCAAGGCATCGGATCTTTATGTGAATGTCGAGGATCGCCGACAATGGCAAGCAATGATGGAGAGAGACAAGGCCGTGCTCGGTTTTGAGGCGCAGTTTCGCAGGTACAATGGCACGACCATCTGGGTGCGGGATACATCGAGGAGCGTCCGGGATGCCGGTGGCCGGGTACTTCGTTACGAGGGCAGCCTTGAGGACATCACCGAGTATAAGCGGGCAGAGGAGGAAAAATTAAAACTTGAAATCCAGCTCCTCCATGCCAAAAGGATGGAAGCAATCGGTACCTTAGCCGGTGGAATTGCCCATAACTTTAATAACTTACTTATGGTTATACATGGAAACGTCTCTTTAATGCTTTTAGATACTGATCCCACTCATCATAATTATGAAAGGTTAAAGAAAATCGAAAAACAGGTTCAAGGAGGTGCCGATCTGACCAGGCAGCTCCTTGGGTATGCCAGGAAGGGAAGATATGAGGTTAAGACCATTAGTCTTAACCGACTTGTAGAAGAGAGCTCCAATACCTTTGGTATTGCCAGAAAGGAGATTTCGATTCATAAAGAGCTAGTTAAAGACTTGTTTGGAATAAAGGCAGACAGGGGGCAGATTGAGCAGGTCCTATTGAACCTGTATGTAAATGCTGCAGAGGCCATGCCCAGGGGTGGAAATCTTTTTCTGAAGACAATGAATGTCACTGATAGTGATATGCGTGCTAAAACTTATAAAATAAAACCCGGGAAATATGTCTTATTGATGGTCACAGATACAGGCGTTGGTATGGACAAAAATACCGTTGAGCGTATCTTTGATCCGTTCTTTACAACAAAAGGTTTAAGCAATGGCACAGGTCTTGGTTTGGCTTCTGTTTATGGCATCATAAAGGCTCATGACGGATATATAGATGTTGATTCTGAGAAAGGGCACGGGACAACTTTTAATATTTATCTACCGGCATCGGAAGAGGAAATAGAAGAAGAAAAGAAGCCGTACGTTAAGTTATTGAAGGGTAAAGAGACTGTTCTTCTAGTAGATGATGAGGATATGCTCATTGATGTTGGCAGGAAGATGCTGAGCGCATTAGGGTACAAGGTTTTAGTGGCCAGAAACGGGAAAGAGGCCATTGAGATAATTAAAGGAAAAGAACCCCATACGCCAGGCGCCAAGAGTTCTGCCCTTGACCTGGTTATCCTTGATATGATAATGCCGGATATGGGTGGGGGAGAGACCTATGACCGGATTAAAGAGATCAACCCTGATATAAAGGTTCTCCTCTCAAGCGGATACAGTATAAACGGCCAGGCTGCTGAGATACTGGAGAGAGGCTGCGATGCTTTCATCCAGAAGCCCTTTGATATGAAACAATTATCTCAAAGAATAAGGGAAATTCTAGATAAAAAATAGCCCATGAAAAATATTTTAAACAGTGTTTTTATTATATCTCTGTAAATATTTGACAAGCAAAAAGGTCTGCCATATAGTGATGAGTAAATCCCATGTGTAAAAAGTCATTATTTATTACCGCCGATTGGAATAAAATCTTTATTTGTAAACCGAAAAGGAAAAAATGCCTAAAACCATCCGCTTTATTCTGAATGATAGAGATATGCAAACATCCCTGCCTCCGGGTATGGTGGTTTTAGATTTCCTGCGCAGGGATCAAAGATTAACAGGGACAAAGGAGGGCTGCCGGGAGGGCGACTGCGGAGCATGTATGGTGCTATTGGGAGAGCTTGATGGGGATGATGTGCGCTATCAAGCGCTTAATTCCTGTCTTCTCCCCCTGGGTGATGTACGGGCCAAGCATTTGGTAAGCATCGAGGGGTTGAATCATCCCGGTTTAAATCCCATACAGCAGAGCATTGTGGATGAGGGGGCCAGCCAGTGCGGGTTCTGTACACCCGGTTTTGTGGTCTCTCTGACTGGCTTTTTCATGGACAGCAGGGATATGCATATTCAGGAGGCTGTAGATGAGGTTGCGGGAAATATCTGCCGCTGCACGGGTTATACCTCAATAAGGCGGGCCATTGCCTCTCTGATCGAACAATATGCAGTTAAGCTTAAAGGCTTTAAAGATCGCATTAAATCCCTGGTTGACTTGCGCTTTCTCCCCTCATATTTTCTAGGAATAGCGCCACGCTTAAAGCATCTAAAAGAGATGCAGGCAGAAGCTGAAGCAGAGGAAAAGCCCGTCCTCCTTGTGGCCGGTGGAACGGATCTCTTCGTGCAGAAGCCGGATGTCATTTTGAATGAGGATATTAAGTTTATCTCGTCCAGAAAAGAGCTCTCAGGCATAAATTTAAGCCACAACCTCTGTACCATAGGTTGTGCCACGCCAATAGAAGACTTGAAAAACTCACCCCTTCTTCAAAAAATGTTCCCCCGTATGTCTGATAATATAGGGCTTATCGCCTCCGCTCCAATCCGCAGGAGAGCTACCGTAGGCGGCAATATTGTCAATGCCTCACCTATCGGAGACATGATCATCTTCTTCCTGGCCCTGGATGCTTCCCTGACCATTAGCAACGGGAAGAATGTGCGGAGGGTTGCTCTTAAGGATTTCTACAAGGGATACAAAGACCTGGATCTGCATGAGGGCGAGATCCTTGAATATTTAAGTTTCCCCTTACCGGCTGAAGCATCATTATTTAATTTTGAAAAGGTATCCCGCAGAAGGCATCTTGATATTGCCAGTGTAAATTCAGCCCTGTATATTCAGAAACAGGATGGAACCATAGATCATGCACGCCTCTCTGCCGGCGGGGTTGCCCCTGTGCCCCTGTTTCTAAGGCGCACATCTGAATATCTATCCGGAAAGGAAATTACTCCGGCTATTATTAAGGAGGCGGTCCGCAGGGCCGGGCAGGAAATCTCGCCCATAAGCGATGTCCGTGGGACTGCAGCATACAAGCGTCTCTTATTGGGCCAGCTCATATACGCTCATTTTATGACCCTGTTTCCTGGAATAAAGGTAGAGGACCTGATATGAAAAGCCGGGATACCAGAATTAATTTCAGCGCAGACGCTGCACTGCATACCCGTGGGGAATCGCATTTTATCGATGATGCCCCTCTGGCTGAAGGTCTGCTCTACGCCGCTGTTCTGACCTCTCCGGAAGCCCATGGGAAGATAAAGAATCTGGGTACTAAAGAAGCTCAAAAAGTTCCGGGAGTCAGGGGCCTGTTTACATCGGAAGACATTCCCGGCGAGAACCAGATCGGTGTAATTATTCCTGATGAGCCTCTTTTAGCAGAAGATACAGTAGATTATGTAGGACAGCCTCTTGCCTTAGTTGTCGCTGACAGTGAGGAAGCGGCTGGGAAGGCTGTTCGGGCCATCCAATTGGAAATTGAAGAGCTTCCGCCTGTATTTGATCCTCGAAAGGCCTTTGATAAGGGGTTTTTGATAGTTCCGCCGCGTATCTTTTCATCAGGCGATGTGGACAGCGCATGGGAGGAATGCGATGTTATTGTTGAAGGAAGAGCCGAATCCGGCCCCCAGGAGCATCTCTATCTGGAAACCCAGGGAGCGCATGCCTTTCCTTTGGAAGACGGGGGAGTAAAAATTATATCCGCCACCCAGAGTCCCACCGGGGTGCAGCGTGCGGCTGCCCGTGTTCTGGGCCTGTCCCTGCACAAGGTGGAAGTCGAAGTTTTGCGCCTGGGAGGAGCATTTGGCGGTAAAGAGGAACAGGCCGTACCATGGGCAGCCATGGCCGCATTAGGGGCTTTCATGTCAAAGAAGCCGGTAAAGCTCGTGCTGCATCGCCATGAGGATATGTGCCTTACCGGAAAACGTCACCCTTATTCCTCTGACTTTAAAATTGGACTGAAGAACAACGGAGAGATAATCGCTTATGAAATCACCTTCTTTCAGAACGCCGGGGCCTCGGCGGACCTGTCGCCTTCAATTCTGGGAAGAACGCTCTTTCATACAACGGGAAGCTATTACATCCCCAATGTCCGGGCTACCGGTATAAGCTGCCGCACCAATTTGCCTCCTAATACGGCTTGCCGCGGCTTCGGCGGACCCCAGGCCATGTTTGTTATGGAGGCTGCTATTTTCAAAGCGGCCAGGGCTTTGGATGTAGAACCGGCGGTGATACAGAAGAAGAATCTATTGAAGGAGGGTGATCAGTTTCACTATGGCATGAGGGCCCATAACTGTCAGGCTCTGCGCTGCTGGGAAGCTGTCGAGAAGAGGTACGATTGTGAAAAAACACGCAAGAGAGTTGAGGAGTTCAATGCTGCCAATCCTTTAATTAAAAAAGGCCTCTATTTTATGCCTGTCTGTTTTGGAATTTCCTTTACAAACAAAACTCTGAACCAGGCCGGCGCCCTGGTGCATATCTATACGGACGGCAGCGTCAGTGTGAGTACAGGTGCTGTGGAGATGGGCCAGGGTGTAAAGGTAAAGATCATACAGGTAGCTTCGAGAGTATTTTCTATTCCTGCGCATCGCATCAGGATTGAGAGTACAAACACATCGAAAGTTGCCAATACCTCTCCGACAGCAGCCTCCACAGGGGCTGATCTGAACGGAAAAGCCGCAGAGCTTGCCTGCCGGGCCATATACATGCGTCTAAAAAAGGAGGCAGCAGATGAGCTGGGTAAAGAGAATCCGGATGAGATAGAGATCAGGGATGAGGCTGTTTATTACCAGGGGGAAAGAACCGACATAACCTGGAACAAGCTCATCCAATCGATGTATCAAAATCGCATCAACCTTTCCGCACAGGCTCATTATGCCACCCCTGGCTTAAACTTTGATAAGGGCAGGGAAAAGGGAGAACCCTTTGCATATCATGTCTTTGGCACGGCCATTACCGAGGTTAGTCTCGACTGCCTGCGGGGAACATATGAAATCGATTCAGTCCAGGTGGTGCATGATGGAGGTACGGTTCTAAATGAGTTAATTGACCGCGGCCAGGCCGAAGGAGGCATAGTCCAGGGTATCGGCTGGCTAACTGTGGAAGAGCTTCTCTATTCGGAGGATGGCCGGCTGTTAACAGAATCTTTGAGCAGTTATAAGGTGCCGGATATCTACTTTGCCCCCGAAAAGATAGAGGTTTATTTTCTGCCGGATTCAGTAAATCCCATGGGAATATTTAATTCCAAGGCTATCGGTGAGCCGCCCTTTATGTACGGAATCGGAAGCTATTATGCCCTTCTCTCCGCCATGGGAGCCTTTCGGCCTGAAAGGGATTTCGAAATTTCAGCTCCTCTGACTCCGGAAAAGGTCCTGCTTTCCCTGTATGGATGATAGTAGAAGTTGAGTCTTATAGTTTTAGTTGAAGTGTGGCATAATAAAAAACAATGTTTTTCGCCAAACCGCGGCCCATTCGGCGACATTGCAACATGCTTGAGTAAGAAAATCACAGTTGACATCGAATAAAGTTCTAATTATAGTTAATCATATAAATAGTATTTATCATCTTAATATGATCATAGGAGGGATAAGGTGGCTACGAAACCAATCAGCATAACTATTGATGAAGCGCTTGCAGAAAAACTTGCCAAGATTGCCGAGGATACTCATCGAAAAAAAAGCTACTTTGTAAACCAGGCTTTAGGAGAATATTTCGAAGAAATTGAGGACTTTGAGTTGGCTTTAGAACGAAGAGGTGGAAAATCAACACCGATTAGTAAGGCAAGGGAGGAACTCGGTCTATAATCAAATGTATTCAATAGAAATAGAAAATCGCTGTCTTAGGGAACTAAAAAAACTTGACCAAACAGTGGTGAGCCGGGCATTCGATCTTATCGAGAACGTAATCGTCAAAGATCCTTATTCCGGGAAAAAGCTAAAAGGAAAATACAGCGGGCTCTTCAGCTACAGATTTTCTGATTACAGGATTATCTATGAGATAAGACAGCAAAAATTACTTGTGGTTATACTTAGAATCCGGCACAAAAAAAATGTATATGATGGCTTGTAGAGCATTTTCCGTAAACCCGCACACATTGTAAATTAAAAGTATGATTAAGTTATCCACAACTAGTAGGGGGAATAGTCGTAGTATCTACGCAGTCAAATTAATGCTTTTAAAGATGAGAATAATATTGACACCCTACTCAAGCGGTAGAAGAATACCTCTGTATCCAACCAGATTATGGTATGGTCATAAAAGGTACAGGGGGATTGAGGAAATTGAGATGGGGACTGAAAAGCGGTGGCAAACGGGGTGGCATACGGATTTTATATGTAGATTTCCCCAATTATGAGAAGACCTATCTCATTTGAGTATATAAGAAAAGCGTCAAGCTTGACCTGAAGAAAAGCGAGACAGAAGATGTAAAGAAACTGATAGTTGAACTTAGAAATGAACTAAAGAAGAAATATGGATAGAATGGAGGACTGAAAAATGACACGTCCGGATGAAGGAAACGTCTACAAGAATATAATCTCCGGTCTTAACGAGGCAATCAAATACGAGAAAGAGGTGGCTTTAAAGGTTGTTCGAACGCGTCGTGTTACGATAGCGCCCATACCCCATTACGGAGCAAATAAGATAAAATCGATACGCAACAAGCTAGGATTATCCCAATTAGCATTTTCAAAAGCTTTTGTGGTATCAAAGAAGACGGTGGAGGCATGGGAAGCAGGGAGAAATGAGCCGCAAGGACCGGCGCAGAGGATTCTTGAGTTGCTCCAAAAGGAAAGTGACTTATTGGAAAAACATGAAATTGTCAGAACATAACAGACGATGTTTTTCATTTGAGCTATTCGCTCTACTTAATTGGCCTTTCATTGCTCGTTTTCGTAAAACTGCGGCCCATTATACGGCATAGTACTGTAGATTTTTCTTTGAATTGAGTTGTAATATTTTACCGAGGAAAGATACGATAGCTAAAATGAAAAGAGGCCGGTACTCAGCGAATCATCAAGTTCCACTTGCTGTTAAATCAAATTTAACAGCAAAAGCATCTTCTTTCATTAATGACATTCTTAAGCCGAAACATATTAAAACCCCTTCCGGAGATGAACGGTTCAATTATATCGTGGATATTTATTCTAAATGGTTTCGCAATTATTTTTATTTCTACGCAAAGTATGCTTGCCCTGGTAAAAACGCAATTTCACCATATTTCGAATCTAAATTCGCTCGTTTAGAATATGTCTGTCTGGCGACAAATAAATTTAACCTTTCATATATGAGGTATACCGGAAAATGGTTTGAATTATACGTTGACCTATCACTTGATGAAAGCTTTGCAATTATAAAAGATGATCCTCATTTTTTACCTTGAATCGCTATTATTTATCTTTTTGCCATGCTATTTTTGGCAAACCTACACCCATTGGGGGGAATTCCTGGATTACTATTGACATATATGGTGGTACAGGTTTATATTTAAACCTATGAGGGTAGTTTTTGATACTTGTGTCTGGGTGGCTGCAATAAGAAGTCGTCGAGGAGCAAGCTTTGCTTTGTTAACGGAAATATCCCACAAGCGATTTCAATTTGGGATTTCTGTTCCTCTTTTCCTTGAATATAAGGCTAAATTGTTAGAAACTTCCGCAAAATTGCAGACACGGTTAAATCAAAAACAAATCGCAGCCATAATATCTGCCCTCGCATTTTATGGTACAGAAGTATCCATTTACTACCGATTACGTCCAAATTTAAAAGATGAAAATGATAATATGGTTTTCGAATGTGCTGCTAATTTTGGAGCATCCACTATCATCACACATAATATTAAGGATTTCCTAAACCCAGAATTAGCAGCCTACGAGATTCAAATTCTAACACCAGGAGATTTTATTAAAATAATAGGGGAATGACTATGAAAACGCTACAGGTACGATTACCGGATCATATCCACGAGAAAGTCAAAGATCTTGCTAAGGATGAAGGAATTTCAATGAATAACTTCATCGTTTCATCTATTTCCAATGAAGTTGTCAGGCAGGAAACAAGGGACTTTTTTAAGAAGGCTGCATCCAGCTTTGACCCCCAGGTGTTTGCGGAAGCTTTAGCGGCTATCCCGGACGCCTCAGTACCAGTATCTGATAAAATATAAGAGCATTGTGTTAAGGTACAATACTTTTTCGCAAAGGCACGCGACATTAGTGCGCCAAGAGTAAGCTTGGTGCTTCTTGCCGGGTGAAAGTCCTGGCTGGGTAAGGCTTAGCCAGCCACCCATACCGAGTGTTGCGTCTGTTACGGAGATAATTACCCGGAGCTCTGGTTGGGCATCAATCCCTGATGCTTAAAGGACAGTGG
>JAUWZD010000044.1 GCA_030615505.1 Spirochaetales bacterium
CAGCACCCTTGTGAACAACGGCACACTGGAGCTTGACGGCTCTCAGGGCACCCAAACCATCACAACTATGGATATTGACAGCGGGCTTGTGCTTTACAACGGTGCTGCAGGCGGTACGGTACGCCTTACCCAGTTCTTCAATCTTGAAATCAACCAGGCAGGGCAGACTTTTACTCTTAATGCTGCCATAGACATAGACGGAGACCTATTACTCACCGCAGGGACGCTTGATGTGTCTGGGTCTAACTTCCAGATTACTATCTCCGGTAACTGGATCAATGCCGGTGGCACCTTTACTCCCCGCCAGGGCACTGTAATCTTCAACAAAGCCGCAGGAGTCATTCAGATCTGGGGGGACAACTCCTGGTACATCTTCGATTGCCAGATCGACGGAATCACGATTGAGTTTGAGCCGGGGCGAACCCAGACTATGGTGAACGTAGCTGGGGCAACGTTCCGAATACTCGCCACTCCCCCGGGAGCGCCACCAGTCAACGCCAACACTATCACCCTGACCTCAATCGGGGCTGCGTCACAGTGGAATTTTACCCTGAATCCGCAGGCTGTGCTGGACATGATGAACGTCGTCCTTTACTGGTCGAATGCTACACCGTACAACATCACTACACCTGCAGGGGTGGACACGACCGACCCGAGCAACAG
Source organism: Spirochaetales bacterium (assembly GCA_030615505.1). Taxonomy (GTDB): domain Bacteria; phylum Spirochaetota; class Spirochaetia; order SZUA-6; family DRHE01; genus JAUWZD01. The sequence continues at coordinate 664 of JAUWZD010000044.1, forward strand.
CGGCTGGTACAATACGGTACCGGTCATCGACAACTGGACGGAAGATCTTGATAACAACGGGAAGATCGAACGGATTCGGGTACAGGTCCAGGTTAATATTAATTACGATTTCAGTGATTTTTCCGTCAGTGTGGATGGATACGACTTGGACTTTACAGTCAATCCTCCCTATGCCTTCTCGTCGGTTCCCGCTAACCCGGATATGTTCTATATCCATCTGGTAGAAAAACCTTATCTGGATACTGATGTGACGCCCTCCTGGCAGATTACGAACAACACGTCATTAAAGGATACAGCGACTGGATCATATCTGGTAATTATTGATGCCCTCACTCCATCGGTCAAAGATTTGGCATCACCCATCATCGGCTACACCCTGGCTGTGGCGGATAAGGATGAGATTTTCGTGCATTTTTCAGAGCCAGTAGAAACACCGGGAGGTGGACCTCTTGTTCTTCCAGATTTTAATACCACCGATTATACAGGAGCTGCCGGTATTACAGGATTTACACCAATTACAACTTCCGGCGCGGGTACTAAGGAGGTTCTTCTTACACTTAGTGGTAATGTGACCGCTGATGAGATTGAATCGCAAGAAATCATCACCGTTAGAGCCCTTCAAGATCAGGCTGCAGTTCCTAATATAATACCTCTTCTACTCAGAACCCATCGTGTGTCCGATGTTGGTCTTGGCCTCGTGGGCAACGGCGTAATGGAACCGCTCTGGGCTCGTGATGAAACACAAAGGGACCCAGTCCTGGGCGGAATCGGCCTTATACGGGACTTTGATGGTACAGGCTCACTAAAGGATCAGGATATTACTCTACAGGCTCATATACATAATGATATCCTTACTAACCCAAATACAGAGCTTCACTTTGATGTCAATATACCTTCGTCTTTAAAACTGAATAAGTTGTGGCTGCCGACGTTCAATACGTCAAATTATAATGGCCTGGTTGCTTATCCTAACGGAGATGCACGATCCGTTGTTGATACAAATATAAGCACACAACTAAGAAATTTTATAATTCCTTCCAGTGATTCAGAAATCCAAAACGGCGCATTGGTTGAGCTCTTCTTCGAATTTACTGCAATTAATCTCTACTGCGGGAGACTTCTCAACCCCAATGCCGGCAACTGGTATCGATATGTGAGACCATGGTCCTTCTATATCCGATTTATCGGCCAGAGGGGAGACGTTACTATTTTAAGCAATGTAATCAACCCTGCCCGCGGCGAGACCACAAAACTTAACTACGTACTGCCCAAATCCGGAATGGTGACTATAAATGTCTTTGACCTTAAGGGTGATATAGTGGATGTCCTTTACCGCGGGCGAAGAGATGCGGGTGATTACACAACCACATGGGACGGAAGGAACCGGGGCGGACGGATTGTAGCCCGGGGCGTGTACTTTATAAAAGTCGTGGGCCCCGGAATTAATGAGATCAGGAAAGTGCTTGTTGTAAAATAGCACCCATTCGGTATAAGAACAATATGTTATTTACAGTTCCACACCACATGTGCTAATTTATATTCAGGCCATTTTAATCCACCTGAAACAATTCTTTTATTCGGGCGGATTTTATACTAATAAGCGGTACAACAAACCTGGTAGTTAAATCTAAAATTGATAAATTACAGGAAAGAACTATAGTGATAATATGAGACAAAGGACAGATAAATAATCGGTAAAAGGATTTAAATTGAGCAAGTTCATCAGGATTTCAAATATTTTGCTAATACTCTCCATGCCTTTATATTTTGCACATGCTGTACCTTATATATGGGATGGTGGTGGGGATAATGTAAGCTGGAACGATCCATTTAACTGGGATTTGAACATCGGTTTTCCTGATGATAATACCGATACGGCAACCATAAATATCGTAGCAAACGTCAGTATGAATGTCGGGGCTGGAGTAACTATAGGAGAATTAACTGTTGATACTGCTAATGCAGTATTAACCTTTAACGGTAATATGACTGTCGATGACGCCGGACCGCTTTGGGGAGATGTAATTATAGGAAGTGCCGCTGCTAATACGGGTACGGTAATATTAAACGGCAATAACCTGTCACTTGATGGAGACATGCTGATATTAGCAGGGGGCACTTTGGATGCCTCTGCTGCCGGAAGTGATATAACAAGTCAGGAAGACTGGAGAAATTTTGGCAGTTTTCTGTGCGGTACCAACACTGTTACCTTCAGCGGAAACGACGACCCCCAGAGAGTACGTTCCGGAGGGGATAATTTCTACGACATCACGGTAAACAAAACGGTTAAAACAGACACATTACAGTTTACAGCCAATCTGACCCAGGCGGTGGGGGGCGCTCTTTCCTTCACAGGGGGCGAGATAGACTTAAACGGCAACATCTGGACACTAGGTGCGGCTATAAACGTTACGGCAGACACACAGTTTACGGTGGGAGCAGGCACGCTTGACGGCATCACCAATAATGTGAACATCACCTTTAACGGGGGAGACATATCCGTTGCAGGCGGAGGGAGAATTAGAAACAATGACTTTACGGTAACGGATAACGGGGTAGCGCCGGATACCGCTCTCACAATGACCGGAACAGGGGGGGTGGACGCTATTGGAAATATGCTCATCCAGGCGCCTGTCTCACTGGTGGACGGCAGCCTGCGGACAAGCGGTACTTTCACAGTTGATGATGCGCTTGTCACTAACGGAAGTGTTAGAGGCACTGGAACAGGGGGCGTAAGGGTAGTGGGGGCGGCAAATCCTTCAACGATTAACGGGGATGTAACTTTAGCCAACGGGAACTTCGATGTAGACGGCAACCTTGCTGTGGGAGCAACCTACACTTTACAGATAACAGGGAACGGCTCTTTCATAGTAGACGGCACAACAAACAACTCAGGCACAATACAGACGGGCAATGGAGCCTCTACATTTACGGGAAATGTAGACTCAAGCGGAACAATCAACATCGGGGGCACGGGCCTGGTAACCTTGAGCGGCACATACGGGGCAGTTACATCCACCGGAACTGTGGCCATGCTGAGCACGGGTAATGTGCTCTTTGTGGGAAACTCCACATTCACCGGAGGCACCCTTACAGGTAACCCTGTAGGAGGGCAGGATCCCACTATTGAGTTTCAGGGGAATGTAGTATTCGGAACATTCACCCATAACAGCGATGTGGTTCAGTTCTCAGGAGCAAGCTCACCCCAGACCTTTGACTCAAACGCCCAAGTGCTTTCTACAACCAATATAGTAAAGACCGCAGGAGCAAATTTTGTACGATTGACCTCGGCTCTCAACACAACAGGCGGCGCCCTGACCATAACAACAGGAAGATTAGACTTTAACGGCTTTACCCTTACTGCAGGAGACATAACAATAGGGGCGGCAGGCACACTGGATGCCTCAGGAGCCGGAGAGAATATAACCGTGCAGGGGGACTGGAGCAACGGAGGGATATTCCTTTGCGGGAATAACACTATTACTTTTAACGGAGGTGTTATTCAGAACGTTGATGCGGGTGGTTTTGGCTTAGGTAAATTATTCCGCAATATTGTGGCTAATGGTGCAGGCACTACCTTCCGGCTTATTGGTTCTGACTGCTGAATATTAGGAACTCTCACCCTGTCAGGCACAGCCTCCATGGATATAAACGGTAGGAGCATCAATCTGAACGATAATTTAACTATTAACCTCGGTTCCACCTGGACTCCCGGCGCAGGCACACTCACACTTGAGGCTGCACTCACTTTAACGGATAACACAGGCGGCCCGCAGAATCTGGGGAATGTGACAGTAGACGCCAATCCCGTTACCCAGGCTACGGCAGTAGGAGTAACCGATCTTACAATCACCGCCGGAGCCCAACTGAACTCAGCCGGATTTGATCTCTATGTCTCCGGTGATTGGAATAAAAATGCCGGCGGAACCTTTACGCCGGGCGGAAATACTGTATATTTTAACGGAAACAGCACTCTATCAAATGATGAGACCTTCAATAATCTTACGATCCAGGGAGGCGCAACACTTGATATCGTCGCACGTAATTTAACGGTCACCGGGGCCTACAATAACCAGAGCACACTCCGCAGAAACGCGGCAGCTACAGCTCCACAGGATAACAACTCGGGCAGAGTTATTTACTATGGAGCTGCCGGGACAATTCAGGATTATGGTGCCGGAAATGACTATTACGACCTGGAGATAGAAGGCGCCGGGGCTTTCTCTATAGGTGCAGGAAACGATCTTGATATCGCATGCGATCTCTTTATAACCGGGGGATCGCTAGATGCAAATGGCCGGACCATAACAATAGTTCGTGACTTCGACAGCTCAGGCGGAGGCACCTTTACCCATAGTAACGGAGAGGTCGTCTTTATCGATGCAGCAACCACATCGACCGTACGCGGAAACAACACATTCTATAATTTTACATGCATTATACCGAATGCCACTATCGAATTTGAAGCAGCAGCAACCCAGACCATAGATACAGGCGGAACATTTCAGATACAGGGCAGTGGTGCAGGAACTGAAGTTACACTTAACTCAACCGCCGCTCCTGCATGGTGGTTTATTGATATGCTGCCCGGTTCATTTATCGATATGCAGTTTGTTTTTGTAAACGACAGTAACGCAACAGCACATCCTATTCCGTTTCCTCTTGATGTCACCACCAATGGAAATTGCCCTGGGTGGATCCTCTGGGTGGGGATTCAAAATAGTTATACAGAAGATAGCGATACTAACGGTAAAATTAATCGTATAAGAATTGTGGCTGACGCATCTGTTAATGATGATTTTTCTGACTTCACGGCGGTTGTTACTGGTTATCAAGTCACAGGATATGATACAGGACTTATTGCTTTAGATGATACTTTCTATATTAACCTGGCAGAGGAATCCGTACTTGATACGGATGCCACGCCTGTATGGTTGATTGAACCAGGCGGAAGTCTTTACGATTTTGGAGGTACCTATATTGTTACTTCCAATCCTCCTCCAGGGGGAGAGACGCCGACCGATGATGCTGATCCTGTAATCGGATATACCCTGGCCGTGGCGGATAAGGATGAGATTTTCGTGCATTTTTCAGAGCCGGTATATGATACGCTTCCGAGCGGCGGAATCGTTGATGCAGCAAACTTTAACTATGCCGGAGCTGCTGCGGTTGCTAGTATAACCAGAATAACGTCCAGCGGGAACGGTACGAAAGAAGTCCTGCTGCATATGAGCGCCAATATCACAGCCTCTGACATTGTAGCCCAGACCAACCTTAATATCACTGTTGAAGACCAGGTTGGTCAAAACCTTATTAACCCCAACAACCGCGTATCAGACGTTGGTATCGGTCTTGTAGGAAACGGTATCATGGAACCCCTCTGGGTCCGGGATGAAACATTGAGGGATTCAACACTGGGCGGAATCGGTTTTATAAAGAACTTTGACGGCAGCAAGTGGCTCAGGGATCAAAATATTACCCTTCAGGCGCATCTTCATAACACTCTGGCTGCCGCAGTGGGCACAAAGCTATATTTTGACAGTGATGTGCCATCCTCTTTAATTAACAATGGATTGTGGCTGCCCGATTCCACGGGAGTGTACGGACTTGTACCCGGCTCAAATCCCAATGACAAGAATATTACCGAAACATCTATAAACGGACAGCTGCTGGACTTTTTAATTCCGGAATCCACAGCCGGTTTCAGCGACGGAGAGCTTGTAGGCTTCTTTTTTGGGCTTCCGGCCGCCCCGAACCTATTCCTCGTCCGGCTTACCAATGATTCAGCAAGTGACTGGTACCGCTATGTCAGACCCTGGGGCTTCTATATTCGGGATGTTCGCCGGCAGAGGAAAAATGTCAGTATCTTAAGCAATGTCATCAACCCTGCCCACGGTGAGACCGCAAAGCTCCACTATGTGATGCTTAAATCCGGCATGGTGAGCATTAATGTGTTCGACCTAAAGGGGGATATAGTGGATGTGCTTTACCGCGGGCGAAAGGATGCCGGTGATTACACAACCACATGGGACGGAAGGAACCGCGGCGGGAGGATTGTAGCCCGGGGTGTGTACTTCATTAAAGTTATCGGCCCCGGAATCAACGAGATCCGCAAGGTGCTGGTAGTCAAATAAGTCTCTGAAAATGATCATGCTTCAAAACACACCATCGAGAATTTCTTTAATCGGGTTCATGGGATCGGGAAAAACTACCGTTGGACGGATGCTGGCCGGGAGGCTTAAGTATTCCTTTCTGGACTTAGACGACCTGGTTGAAGAAAATGCCGGAAAATCGATCCGTACTGTTTTTGCTGAACAGGGAGAGCGAGAGTTTCGAAAACTTGAAACAGAAGCCCTCTATAGTCTGACTGCCAGGAATAAGGTTGTAATTGCCACAGGCGGGGGTGCGGCTGTGCAGGAGGAGAATATGGCTTTTTTCAAGGAAAATTCTTTCACCCTCTATCTGGAGGTCTCGTTTGATGAGTTTTTGAGACGTACGGGTCAGGACCCGTATCGGCCACTGTTAAAAAGGGCCGAAAAGGAATTAAGGGGCCTCTATAATGCGCGCCTTCCCATATACAGAGAGCTTGGGCGAATCATAAAAACTGGCGGCAAATCTTCTCAGATCATTACAGATGAGATACTCACTCTACTGGGCTCAGATGGTTAATTTTTTAACCCCATCTGGCAGTATCACGGCTCTTCGGACTGATAGTTAACGTATTTTAATCTGCCAGCATGGTCCGTAGACATGGAAGAGCATACAAAGGGATGTTGTATGTTCTTCCATCACGTTTAAGATTGAGTAAGGTAGTACGAATAAGGGCTGGTGGTTGAAACTGAGTATCAAAAGATTTCAAGCTCTTGCTTTTGGGGTTGATACCGGACTTGACCTCAAGCGGATAAATTTTGCCATTGCCTTCATAAAGAAAATCGACCTCCGCCATTTTCCCTTCACTCCTCCAATAAAAAAGTGGCAGCCCTGAAATCTGCACAAGCTGTTGTGCTGCATAGTTCTCTACGAATGCCCCCGCATATTCTTTGAAAAGTTTGTTGCCATGTGCTAATACATCTACTGGAATACCGGCCATTGCGCCCAATAGACCGACGTCAAGAGCATAAACCTTAAAACAACTTCTATCCATGTAGCCTTTGAGCGGATATTTTGCCACGCTGACTGAGAAAGCCTTATAGATCAGGCCGGTATCTTCAAGCCACTGAAGCGCACTTTCATAACCTCTGGCCCTGGCTCCTTTTTTTACTGCCGAAAACATGAACTTCTTGTTTTCCCTTGCTAAATGTGAGGGAATTGAATCCCAGATGAGCGAAAGCTTGGGGATATCGGAAGCAGGCGCATGTTTCGCAAAATCCAGAATATACGCATTAATGATTTCTTTCTGTATGGCACGGACAGTTGAAAAATCTCTGCTTTGCACATATTCTTTGACCGCTTCCGGCATACCGCCTGTGAAATAGTATTTTTTAAGAATATCAACCAGATCTTCGTGGAAAGCCTGCGGCAGAGGAAGTGGTTGGCTCAACTCTGACAGCAACTTACGGTATCTGGACTCACCTGTGGCATCCAGAAACTCAAAAAAATTTAGGGGATAAAGATCAAGGAAGTTGACTTTGCCAACAGGAAATGACTTGGGTACAGAAAGTTTTACTCCAAGAAGTGATCCTGCTGCTGCTATATGAAATTCATTGACGTTTTCCTGAAAATATTTTAAAGAATTTAACGCGTTATTGGATGCCTGGATTTCATCAAAAATAATAAGATCCCTGCCAGGATGAATTTCACTTCTCCTGTAGAGGCCTAAATCTTCGATGATTCTATGAGGGTCCAAATTCTTGTTGAAGAAATCATCGAGAGAGGCATCCTCTTCAAAATTGAAGTACAAAACGCTATTATACTCGTTTCTCCCAAATTCTTTGAGAATATAGGTTTTGCCTGTCTGCCGGGCACCCTTAAGAAGAAGGGGTTTACGTCTGTTCGAGGATTTCCAGTTTAATAATTCTTCATAGATATCCCTTTTCACGCTTCCTACTATAACTGGATTTCAATTGAAAAACAAGATATTTCAAAGGGGTTTAGTGATGATATGCACAATTTTCCGAGGTATTATGTGTTGTTTTACCATTTTTATGAATGATCTAATTTTAATTAAACTGCGATTTTATTATACTTCTTCAGGCAGGAACCAAACGCCTCGCGGATCTTCTTTTCAATCGCTTCAGAGGGTACTTCTCTATAGAGAGAACTTCTGAAGTTATCATCCCTTACTAAGCGGGTCACTGCAGCTAAGGCAATCAAATATTCTACTTTTTTTTCAGGGGGACTGGTGATGACAAAGAGGAGATGTACAGGCACTTTATCGATAGAATCAAAATCAATGCCCTTTTCTGAAATACCTAATGCTATAATAATGCGCTTCACCTCAGATGTCGTTCCGTGAGCAACCGCCACACCCCGGCCCAGTCCGGTGCTGAGGATATTCTCCCTCTGGATGATTGCATCCTCCACTTTTCTCCTATCTTTAACTTCCATAAAGATAGGAGCCTTATAGATCAGCTCTCTGATTGCACCGTACTTATCATTGCTGGTCAGGCTTTGAACAATTGTTCCGCCTGTAAAGCAATTAATCATAATAAGCCCCAAATTAAACCCATTTTTAACATATTGTCAAGCAATTTATCTAAATAAATTGCTCTTTTTTTTATTCTCGACCGTTTATACACAATTGATTAAGGGTGTATCTACCTTATCTACTTTATTTATAAAACCAGGGTTACTAGCCTCAAATTATACTATTTGCATGGCTATTATCGCATTTTAGCACTTTGCGATATATTCATGCATCATGACTGAAGCACGGACCACGGGCAGGATAGAAACGCAACTTGACACTCGCTCATATAAGGACTATTTTCTTATGAGGTGCTTATCAATGGCTGTTATTGCGATACCACCAGTTCTAAGAGATAAATTGGGAAATGAGGGGGTTGAAGCCCTTACTGAGATTATAAAAGAGATAGACCTGGAAGCGAGAAAAGAGGCTATCACAATTGCTGAAGAAAGATTTGAGAGAAGACTGGCAGAGGAAACAGGCAAGGTGAGAATAGCAATAGCAGAGACAAGGAGCGAACTGAAAACAGAAATAGCAGAGACAAGAACAGAAATAGCAGAGACAAGAACCGAACTGAAAACAGAAATAGAGAGAAATAAATCAGAAACACTGAAATGGATGTTCATATTCTGGGTGGGACAGATCGCAGTTCTTTCCGGAATAATATTTGCGATGCTTAAGCTTTATTTCAAATAAACTGCTAATATCTTATACCTGTAAAGCATGGTATTCCCTAAACACACATTTCAACATTCCCCTGGAATAGACAGCTTGACAAAGGCTGCACCACTTTCATATTATTCATTAATACGGGGGCGTAGCTCAGTTGGCTAGAGCGCGTGAATGGCATTCACGAGGTCGTGGGTTCGATTCCCTTCGCCTCCAAAACAACATATGAGCCAAGAACAAAACATCGAACAGCTTGACCCGGAAATTGCAGATCTCATGGGGATTTCGCAAGATAGCTCCGAATCTGGTCCCGTCTTTACGGAGCTCTTCGGGGAAGAAAAAGCCGCAGATAAAGCTGAGCGGGAAGAAGTGGATTTTTCCAAAAAGAGCTTCGCTCCCATAAGCAAGATTAAAGAAAAACCGAAACCCTTCTTTAAAGACAAGGATTATTACAAGAAGCTCCTCTCAGGCGAGGGAGAGATAGCTAAAAAGGTCCACCAGCTCCTTACCCAGTTCATGACTGCTAAAGACCCCAAGGATAAGTCCTTGTACCGGGCCAGACTGACACCTGCCTTTTGGGATCTGTGCTCGGGTGTCTCTGCCAAAATCGGTGAAAATCTCCCGCTCAATAAGATTCTCTTACTCCGCTTAGGAATCCTCTCTCCGACACTCATCTCCCAGGATCAGAGAGACATGATCAGCAGTATTATCATGGAGAATACTACTGGTGAGCCTGTACACTACATGGATGAGTGGATGCTGAAAATAGCTCAAGGCAACGTGAATCCATCTGCAACGGATGAGTTAAAACAGGCGAAGCAGGAGGGCAATCAAAAAATACGCGGAAAGACAGAAAAGAAAAAAGGACAGCGCCAGGCGGAATTATCGCTTCTTAAGAATAAGATAGTTCAACTTGACGATTATGAGACCCGTTTATTGAATCAGGTACAGACCGTTATACAACATCAGAACCGGAGCGATTACGGGGGAATTAAAGATTGTTACACCACAGCGCAGAGAGAGGCGCTTTCTCAGATTGGAGCTATTCTCAGGTATCTCTCAAATATCGATAAAGAAATGAAGACAGCCTATTCCCATCTTGACGAAATGGAAAGGGAGATTCGTGAGCTAACCGAAAAGTCGGACTTCGATTCACAATCATTTGTAGATAAGAGCACGGTAATTAACGAATTTAACTCAATCCGGCAGATGGCAAAACTCTGCGTGGGGAGACAGGGAAATCACTTCCCGATTCTCATAAAGCAGTATATCCACGCCAATATCCGGGAAATAGCCACACGGGAGAATGTCATAGCTGTTATGGCCGTGGTTGAGCAGTTGGATCCCGGTCTGTTCCTCCGTACATTTAAGGGAGAGACCAACCGCATTGTTCCCTATGTGCTGCTGCTCCCCAATTACGGGGAAAACGGCATCTGCTGGGAGCCCTTTGAACGCTTTAACCGGGCTTCAAGCAGGGGCCGCATCGCAATTCCTCTATATCCCAAAGATTTAAACACCGCCGTCATTGCTTCCTTAGCCGACCTCCGCTGGCAGGTGGCTAAGGAGAAGGCACAGCATTACTGGATGGAAGAAGGTATAACCGGCCGCTACTACCAGTGGTTTGAGTCCCAAAAGCTTAAAGGAGATGTTAAGGAATACTTTATTCGGGATTATATTCTTTGGATTTCTAAGGAAAGCCAGGGTACACAGAAGCTGGAACGCGAGGTACGGGGGATCTTCTGGCGCATGATACCCTTTCCGCAGGCGATTAGGGATAGGCTGAAAAACCGCGGATTCGTGTACAATGAGCTTTATAAAAAAGATGACAATATAGCCAGATCAGACGGTTACTAGGCCGGGCTGGAATCTAATTATCTTTTCTTCTTGAAAAGCGGTAAAAAATACTTCTCTAAGTCTAATCGCCTGGATACAAGGTTTAATATAAAGCGGTAAATTAGAAACGTGCCGGCGATCGAGCCGATAAATAGCACCATGAGTAGAATAGATAGTGCAGCAGGGCTCAAATTATCCTTAAAGATTACGGATATCAGCACTAAGGATATCAACATTAATAGAACTATACAAATCAGGTTAAAAACAGTGGCACCAATAATAAAAAACACCGTATTAAGCTTCTTATTCATTTTTCCTCTTCATCTCGGTTTTAAAATAAGTAATTAAAAGAAGTAACCCTGCTACCACCACGGTAGAATCCGCTAAATTAAATGTAGGCCAGCGGGTTAACCCAAACAGACCATAGAACTTTACATCAATAAAATCAATCACTCCGCCGTACCTGAAAAGCCTGTCCAGATAGTTACCAATGCCTCCGCCGACAATAGCTGCCAGGATCCATCTCTGTCCCTTGCTGATATCCCTGGCAAAAAAGTAATAGTAGAGAAGAATACCTAAAACGATAAGGGGGAGCACTAAAAAAATAATCTGCCGCCCGGGGGCGGGCAGATTTCTCCCGATGCTGAAGGCAACAGCCGGATTTTTTACATAGGTCAATCTTAAAAAATTCCCTAAGACCTCCACCGGGTGAGCATAGGGAAGCACTCTGGAAACAATCAGTTTTGAGATCTGATCCGCTGCTATCACACCCAGTGTCAAAACGAACGGAAATATTTTTTCAATGCTTTTAGTCAAATTACTCTCCGTATCCAATCCATAATTATAAGCCTGTAGGTATATCCAGAAAAATTGTCTTTAAATCTGTGGAGGATCGCAGCTTTTCAGCTAAAAGCTTTACGCCCCAGATCTCCGTTAAGTAATGCCCTGCGAATATGACATTAATCCTTCCCTCCAGGCTGTGATGATAATATGTGTGGGAAGAATCTCCGGTAATATACAGATCAAGCCCTTCGTCAATCGCCTGCAAGATTTCCGGAGCTGCCCCCCCGGATACAATTCCCACTTTTTTTATCTTTTCAGGACCAAAGGGCAGGACATGCAGCCCTTGCTGTTTCCCGCCCGCCAGGAGTCTCATCACCGCATCAAGGTCTGTAACGACTTCAAGCTCTCCTTTAAAGCCTATTTTGATACCCCGATACAGGCCAAATGGCTCAAGCTCCTTTAGGCCGATCACTTTAGCAATCCCTGCATTATTCCCTAACTCAGGATGCAGGTCTAAGGGAAGATGTACTGCATATAAGGCGCAATCACTCATCAATAGCTCTTTAATTCTTCTATAATGAATTCCGGTAACGGCCATCTCCCGGCCCCAGAAAAGGCCGTGATGCACAAAGAGAAGATCCGCCTTCAACTCAGAAGCACGGTGAAAACTTTCTAAAGAAGCATCCACCGCAAAGGCAACCTTATAAAGCTCATTTTTAGAATTGGCAACCTGAAGTCCGTTCAGGGAATTGTCAATATCCTTGAAATCATCCAGGGAAAGCCACTCATGTATCAGACGATCAAATTCATTGATCTGCATTTAATAATTATAGCAATTCTCTTAATCATTGACAAACACTAAATCCAACTTAAGTCCAGGGAAATGCTTGATCTTGACAAGCTCATGAATTATACTATATTTTTTAATAATTATGGCTTTAAATATTGATCATGAACAGATAAAAAGAGCAGTCCATAACGCTATTCCTTTGACATTTAAAACCTTTACCCTGCCTCACGAGACTGAAGAATATATGGAACAGGTACTGGAGATTTTTCTTGCGGAACTGGGTCATGGAGAGATAAAGGATCAACTGTCCTACTGTATGCGTGAGATTGCTGTAAACGCCAAAAAAGCCAATACAAAGAGGGCCTATTTCCTGGAGAAGAACCTGGATCTTAACGACCCCAGGGAATATTCAGAAGGCATGAAAACCTTCAAGCAGGAAACTTTAGAAAACATACAATACTATCTTCAGAAACAGAAGGAAATAGGGCTTTACATAAAAACCATTTTCTACACTAAAGGCAAAAGCCTTACCATTACTGTAAGGAACAATGCACAACTGACAAAAACAGAACATATACGAATATTCGATAGGATTGCCAGGTCCAGAGCTTATACTTCCATGGAAGAGGCTTTTACCACGGTTTTAGACAGTACAGAGGGAGCAGGATTGGGAATTGTCATTCTTATCCTGATGCTTAAAAAAATAGGCCTGGATGAAGAGGCTTTCTCAATTGATATCGATTCCGGAGAAACTGTAGCCACCCTTACAGTACCTTTCCCGCAGGTTCAAGTTGAACAGCTTTACCTCTTAACCAATGAAATCATTAAAGAAGTGGAATCTATTCCCCAATTTCCTGATAATATCATCTACCTTCAAAAACTTATAGCTGATCCTGATTCTGAGATAGCAGATATTGCCCGGCAGATCAGTACCGATCCCTCTCTAACGGCGGATCTATTAAAGCTGGTTAATTCCGCACAGTTCATGCTACCTAAAAGGGTGGATAATATCGTAGAAGCGGTTAAGCTTGTAGGCCTGAAGGGGCTTCGCAATCTGTTACTCGCTCATGGGACCCAGAAAATCCTCGGTAAAAGGTATAAGGAGATGCGTTCCCTCTGGCAGCACTCCTACAGAACCGCTTTTTACGCCTATAATCTGGCCAAGAGCTTTCGAAAAAGCAAAAATATTTTGGATGATGTTTATGTGGGCGGTATTCTTCACGATCTAGGCCAGATTATAATGGCATCTCTGCACCCGGATCTCTTGGAACGCATAAAGAAGTTCTGCAAGGAAAAGGGGATTTCCTCCGGAATGCTTGAGAATTTTTCCGTGGGACTGAACCATGCCGAAATCGGCGCCCTTATTGCCGAAAAGTGGAACTTTCCGGACCAGCTTGTTGCAGCCATCAGGTACCACCATGACCCCACAAGCTGTAACCATGATTTCAAGGATGTGGCATATACTGTAACCCTGGCCAACTGTATTGCCGACTTAGAGCGGGACCGAATTACCTTTGAACAGATTAATCCCTTAGTCCTTAAGGATTTCAACATCGAAAGCGAAGCCCAACTGCTTAGAATACAGCAGAAGCTGGATAAGGCTTTTGCGAATCAGAAATCCAGGTTTTAGGCTTAAATCTTAAGATCTTAACAGCGCATGAAACACCGATACTTGATAATTTCGCTGCTCCTGCTTAAATCTTTCCCCGTGCAGAGTCATCCTTTAGACATTACATTAACAACACTACAGATTGATCAATCTTATTTCTACGGCACAACCTATATACATCCCTATGAACTTTCCCTGCTTGTAGCGGACAATAATTTGTCCATACAGAATACCAGCTTAAAAGAGCTCAGCGGAATAATATTACCCTATTTTGATGAGCGGTTTAAGATCTATGGGAAAAACGGATTAATTACCAAGAAAAATCTCTCGCTCGAAAATACTAAGCTCTACCGGATTCTCGCAGATGGGCTATATATCAATTATTATATTCTTTGTGATCCGGATCAGTTTCCAATTACCTTCAATGTAGATCTATTCGTTGAATATTTTAACACACAGACTAATAAGATCATTCTCCTCGATGGAAACGGTAATCTTTTTCCCGGAAGTGAAGAAATTATTCTTACAGCAAAGAGAACGGAGTGGAGCTTCGATCTGAATAAACCGGATTTTTCCTCTGAAGTGGATGATTTGACAGATTCAGACGGAGATGGTTTTACCGACCGTTTAGAGAGCCTCTATGGATTGGATCCTCACAATCCGGACACGGATGGAGATGGATATTCGGATTTCATAGAGCTCAGCTACGGATGGGATCCCTTTGATAAAAACCCTTCACCAGGACAATCTAAAGAGACATTATTGAACTTTGAACAAGTAACACCTGAGATTGAGGGATTTCAGGAGAGTGAGGATAAGCCCTCAGTAGAACTCTCCTCTGTTGACAGGCCTCTATTAACACATAAAACACAAGATCCCCGGAATCTAATTAAAGAGCATAATATCAAGGATAAAAGAATTCCGGACAGCAGCATATTGGTAAAGACTCTCTCAAAATTGGAAAGTACATTTACAGGAACGATCAGTTTCGGCCGTATTATTTCTCTATTCCTTTCGGTTTTTGTTTTAGGATTCTTGCATGCCTCCATGCCGGGTCACGGAAAAGGTATACTCATTTCCTACTTAGCCGGGGAGAACAGAAAATTCCGTCATGCCCTTGGGTTTATTGCAAGCTTTTCGATTACACATCTGATTGATGTGGTCATTCTTTCTTTCGGTTTATCACTCCTGTCCTCTACCTATCAATCCGCTAAAGTGAGCCAGACCCTGAAATTTATAGGCGGCGCCGGATTGCTGGTGATTGCCATTTTTATGATCTTCTCAGGGATAAGGGATTTAAAAAATCATGGTGATAGAAAAAATGTCAGAAAGAACAAAGCTCCTAAAATTAAAGGAGCCGCAGTTCTTGGGTTTTTAACCGGGCTCGCTCCCTGTCCTTTCGGATGGGCGCTTTTAATGATGCTCTTATCAATGGACAAAGTCGAAATGATTCCTGCAATCATCATTGTTTTCGGATTAGGCATATTCAGTTTCCTCTTTTTATTGACCATTGGAATATATGTCGTGCGTACAATTGCTTTGGATCTATTTTCTCATTTTAGTAGATATTCACAGCTCGTCTCAGGAACCCTACTATTAATCTTTGCCCTGCTTTTCTTTGTCGGTCCTATAGCTATTGAAGCTGAAAAATTTGACATTCTTTTTGTTATATAGTATTTACTATATAAAGCAATCGGAGGAAATCTATGGCAATAACTATCTATTCAACGCCCACCTGTGGATTTTGTCATAAGGCAAAGAGCTACTTCCAAAAGAATAAAATTCCCTTTACAGAATATAATGTAGCCCAGGACCAGCGTAGAGCAGAAGAAATGGTGCGTAAATCGGGACAGATGGGCGTACCGGTTATTGATATCCACGGCAAGATTATTGTGGGCTTTAACCAGAGTGAAATTGAGCAGGCTTTAAGGCGCTAAAAGGGGTCTTAAATGGCTTCAAAAACTGTGGCAGACTGGATTGAAGATATGTCTTTTGAAGTGGAACTGGACGGCCACGTCTTTGCTGTGGATGCAGACGATCAGTTCGGCGGGAAAAACAGAGGGCCGCGTCCTAAAGGCCTCCTCCTATCCAGTTTAGCTGGATGCACGGGTATGGATGTGGTCTCTCTCCTCAGAAAGATGAAAATGGAATGGGACAGCTTCAGGCTGGAAGTGGAGGCGGATTTAAGCGACGAGCATCCTAAGATCTACAAGGATATCAGGATCAACTTTATTTTTTCAGGGGATAAACTCGACCGGGGAAAAATAGAGAAATCCATAAAACTCTCATTAAATAAATACTGCGGTGTAAGCGCCATGCTCAATAGATCCGCACAAGTCTCCTATGAAATCATCCTTAATCCCGGCTGATTTAAAGCAGCAGACCCTGAAACCCCCGTTATAGCATAATGACGGGGGTTTTTTATTATGAAGACTAAGGGCAGAATAGATGAGATTCATCCTATACTGATAAACGGACAGCTCAAAGTAATTGCCAGGATTTCGATGGATAACGGCGAGATTCTAAAAGCCTATCTTCCGGACCGTGAAGTGTCGGCTATTCTTCCCAAGTCCATCCTGGCGGGTAAAGAAAAGGCAGTGCCCCAGGAACTGCTTGAAACCATTGATCCTATGATCAAAAAAATGGCTGCAGGCAGACCTGTGAGGGTATGGAGCTATCAGGACAATAACTATGCTTCATTTCTCTCCTGGCGGTCCGTACGCTTCCTATCTTAAAAGGCTGATTTTATAAGCTCGTAAAGATCTTCAGTGGAGATGGCCCTGGGGAGATAGTTCATCATGTCAAAAGAGCGTGCCATACCGGCAATATCTACCATGTCATCCAATTCCAGATCAAAATCTCTTAAGCGGCTTGGAAGCCCAAGGGAGCCAAGAATTCGTCGTACTGCTTCAATAGCAGTACCGGCAGCCTCAGCAGGGTCCATATCAGTGACATTCTCACCTAAAAGCCCGGCTATGACAGCCAGTTTCTCTGAACTGGGCACCGAGTGAGCCTCCATTACATGAGGCAGCATAATAGATGAGACCCAGGACTTGGGCACCATGAATCTTCCATTTATGGCGTACGAGAGGGCGGTCCCTAATCCCTGTTTGCTCATGGTTAAGCCTAAAGATGTTAACAACCCGGCCATGGAAGCATTTATCCGTACCCGGAGATCATCCGGTTTCTCGGCTACATGAGGAAGAGTCTTGCCAATCAGCTCGATGGATCTGATGAATAAGGAATCTGAAAGAAAATTAGCCTTAGAAGAAATAAAACCTTCAACAGCACTTAGAAGAGTATCCATTAGTGTGGTGGCTGTAAATTTTGCAGGAAGAGTTATGGCTAATTTGGGATCCACAATCACGCTTTTTACAATCCCTTTCTGAGTTTTCCCGATCCTTGCGGTCCGATCACGGGAATCGGTAACCAGATACTCATCGAGCAGTAGAAACGGATCTCTGCATGTGGTAGGAATGCCCAGAAAGGGGATGGGATCACCATACGCTTGAATACCGGAGAGAAAATCATCCATATCGTTTGTCGAAGGTGAAACCATAGCAATGCTTTTGGCGATTGATAAGGTTCTGACCCCTCCCAAACCGATAATGACATCGGCATGCGCCCCCCTGGCAAGCTTCACCCCTTCATCGACAGCGGTACTGCTGGCATTAGGAACAACCTCATCAAACACGATGTATTGAATTCCTTTTTTCTCCAATAGCCCCTGTACTCTGTCGATAGTTTTTCCCTCATACAGGATAGCTTCCGTGACCAGGAGTACCCGCTCACCATAACCTGAAAGGATCGATCCAATCCTGTTGACTACATCCAGCCCGAATTTGATTTCTGTCGGAACAGTAAATGAAATGTCTGTCACTTCATCTCCTATTACTATTCAATTAATAAAAAAGCGGAGAATCATACCTGACCCTCCGCCACTGTACTTCTGTTAGTATATATTATTAAGAAATCTCAAAATATTCCATTAATCGGTCTGCTAATTCCTCTATTACCTTTTCAGTGATATAGGAAGGATCCTGTAATTTCTTCTTGACCTCTTCTATCCGATCCTGTCTGATATCCGGGGC
Organism: Spirochaetales bacterium; assembly: GCA_030615505.1. Classification (GTDB taxonomy): domain Bacteria; phylum Spirochaetota; class Spirochaetia; order SZUA-6; family DRHE01; genus JAUWZD01. The sequence continues at coordinate 19,065 of JAUWZD010000044.1, forward strand.
GCTCTTAGCCATTTCCAGGGCCTTGTAGACCTCGGCCTTGGATTTGGCTTCAGCAGAGAGGCTAATTGAGTCTGAGCCTTCGCTTCGTTTGGTTCTCTCGCCTTTCTGAGCCTTTTTTACACTCTGAACCGGATCGATAGGACCTATTCTCTCAATCGTCATCTCAGAGCCTTCCTTTCACTCTCCAATATCGTCACTGATTCTTATGAACTTGAACCTTTTTATAAGTACAAGGTACAATAAAAACAGTAAACTCACCTACTATTCTCGCCCTTCCAGACAGATCCGTCAAGAGATCTTTCGGAAAACCTTCAAGAAATTCTTCATTCATCTTGGTCATCTCTCTTCCCAGAAGTATCCTGCGTCCGGGGCTGAGCTCTATTAAATCTTCAAGCAGTTTAACTATCCTGTGAGGAGATTCAAACAGAACAATACCATCCCCCCGAAGCAATAGCTCTGTAAGACGTTTTTTCCTCCTCCCGGGCTTGGGAGATAAAAAACCGGCAAAAGTCACGTACGCGCCCGATACTCCGGCCACGCTTAACAGTGTTGACAGTGCAGAAGCTCCGGGGATAGGCTCCACACGGTGATCTCTTTCTCTGGCTAATTTGACCAAATATGAGCCGGGATCCGATATACCCGGTGTGCCCCCATCCGTGACTAAGGCTATCTTTCTTCCCTTCTCAAGCTGTTTTAACAACTGTACAGCCGCCTTTTTCTGATTGTGAGCATGAAAACTAATCAATGGTTTTTTAATCTGATAATGACGCAGCAGCTTTAATGACTGCCGTGTATCCTCACAGGCAATCATATCTACCTCAGTTAGTATACGCAGCGCACGCCGGGATATGTCTTCAAGATTTCCTATAGGTGTAGCCACAATGTATAAAATAGACATCTTTCCAATTTAAACCTTAAATTAATTATTGCCAATTGATGAATTCGGAATTAACCTTATATACAGGGGGATAATTAATGAAAAGGGATAACCCGAAAAAAATGCTAAAAAAATAATTAAACGGGAAAGGGCAGTGGAAACTGCAATGAAACTTAAAGGAAAATTCCTGCACGGAACCCGGGGTAAGCCAACCCGGGGGCCGAGAGGTAATAGAAGATAGATGCTGTACAGAGCGTAAGAAGCACCAGATCTATAGGGTTACAACATTGACCTTCATCTCCTGTGTATCAAATAGAGCAATCGTAGCCCTTTCTACAAGGTAACCGGAGCATGCGCCGGGATTCAATAGTATCGATTTCTCCTGTTCTAAAACGAGTCGATGAGTATGGCCGTAAACGACTAAGTCAAAATCCCCTGAGCGGTAGAGACTTTCGACAACATCGGGATAGTGCATGATCACAATCTTTTTACCATCAATGTCCAGTTTATAAACAACATCCCTGAACTCGCAAAAACCATGGCCACAACGGCTGAGCAGAACTCTGTCACCGTCATTATTCCCGTAAACCGCATACATTTTTGGACACACAGACTTTAGGTTACCCACCACTTTAAAAAAAAATGGGGAACAGAAATCTCCGGCATGAATTACTGCTTCAACCTCCGCTTCAATAAAGGCTTTTACCGCTTTACGGATATTATCAAGATTATCATGCGAATCAGAAAGGATACCTATCTTCATATAAAAACCTCCCAAAATCTTCTATAACTTCATCTTTTTACACCAATAAAAGAAATTCTTCAAGTTTACAGTGTTGTCACATCATATTTTCTTAGGCTATTATCTTGATAAATGCTCGATCTCAAATATATCCGGGACAATCTGGAAGAAGTCAAGAAAAACATCCAAATCCGAAATGTATCCGCGGATCCTGAAAAAGTCGTTAATCTGTACAATAAAAAGAATGAGGTACTAAAAAGAACAGAGTCTCTCAGGCAGAAGAGAAATGAAAATGTCCGCATCATGAAGGGAAAACTGTCTGAGGGCGAAAGACTTAAGCTAATTGAAGCCGGGAAAAAATTAAAGGAAGAGATTTCAGCACTGGAACTGTCCCTAGAAAAAATCCGGAGTAATCTCCATCGCGAAATCCTCAAGATCCCTAATCTTACTCATCCTGATGTGCCTGAAGGAAGGAGTGAGGATGACAACCTGGAGCTTAAGCGCTGGGGAAAACCGGCTGAATTTACATTTAAAGCCAGGGATCATCTGCAAATCGGAAATGAGCTGGACTTAATCGATTTTGAGACAGCCGCTAAGGTAAGCGGACAAAAATTCTACTACCTGAAAAATAAGGCGGTAATGCTCGAACTGGCGCTCGTTCGCTACGCCCTGGAGATCCTAGAAAAAGAATCTTTTACAATCACCCTCACACCGGATATTGCAAAGGAAGATATAGTAGAAGGCATCGGCTTTATACCAAGGGGAGAGGAATCCAATATTTACAGTTTAGAAGGTACCGGAACCTGTTTAGTGGGCACGGCTGAGATAACACTGGGAGCGTACTTTTCAGGCCAGATCTTAAAGGCCGAAGACCTGCCCATAAAGCTGGCCGGGCTCTCACACTGCTTCCGGAGAGAAGCCGGCGCTGCGGGACAGTATTCCAAGGGCCTCTACCGTGTACATCAATTTACAAAGGTGGAGATGTTCATCTTTTGCCGTCCCAGCCAGTCAGAGACCCAGCATTCCTATTTACTCAATCTCGAGGAGAGGATCTACCAGGGCCTGGACATTCCCTACCGGGTTGTAGACACCTGCACCGGAGATCTTGGCGGCCCCGCTTATCGGAAATTCGATATTGAGGCCTGGATGCCGGGAAGAGGGCAAAAAGGAGATTGGGGAGAAATAACCAGTGCCTCAAATTGTACGGATTACCAGGCAAGAAGGCTGGGCATAAGGTTTAAAGAGAACGGAAAGAGCGTCTATGTGCATATGCTCAACGGTACGGCCGTAGCCGTCTCAAGAACACTGATCGCAATTTTAGAGAACTTTCAGCAGGAGGATGGATCCGTAAAAATACCTGAACAGCTCGTTCCCTACACGGGATTTTCCCGGATCAACTGAATTTGTCTTTTAAGAAAGAGGACAGCTCCTGCAGACCACCGGCCATTAGTGTCGCCTCTTTGGTACGGTGCAGAGACTCTTCCAGGCTTTCAGGGATCTTAGGGTGAACACCTGTTTCCGCTTCAACAATGGAGCAAAATTTCCCGGGATGGGCTGTTGCTAAAACAATAATATGATTCGCTTTTTGGGGAAACTTAGCTTTAAACCTTAAAGCCGCCTCAATTCCCACCGCCGTATGGGGATCAATGAGCCTGCCGTACCGTTCATGTGCTTTTTTAATCATCTCCTTAGTCTCTGGATCTGTTACCCGCTCACCATGGATCAATCTCCGCATTGCAGCCGCGTCACCACCTAATCCGTGGATCAGTCTCTCAAAATTACTGGGATTACCCACATCCATGGCATTGGAGAGGGTATCTATAGAGGGACGCGGCCTGAATCGGCCCGTTTGGAGATACTCGGGAACCACATCGTTTATATTGGTGGCTGCTATGAATCCCCGGGCGGGCAGTCCCCACTGCCAGGCATAAACACCGGCAGTGAGATTCCCGAAATTACCGCTGGGAACACAAAAAATAACAGAGTCCTCCGGGCTTTTCTGCAGTTGTACATAGGCGTAAATGTAATAAAAGGCCTGGGGTATCAACCGGCCCGGATTAATTGAATTGGCAGATGTGAGGTTAAGTGAGGAGTTTAATTCCTTATTCATAAATGCAAGCTTGACCATGCGCTGACAGTCATCAAATGTACCCATGATCTCTAAGGCAGTAATATTCCCACCCACAGTAGTTAACTGTTTCTCCTGCATAGGGCTTACCCTGCCGGAGGGATAGAGTATTACCACATCAATATTTTTTTTCCGGTAAAAAGCCCGCGCCACAGCACTGCCCGTATCTCCGGAAGTTGCCACTAAAATCACAGCCCGGCTATTTTCCTCTGTCAAAAACTCCTCCAGGGTGGAGGCTAAAAAGGCGGCACCAAAATCCTTAAAAGCACAGGTAGGGCCGTGGAACAGCTCAAGCATCTCCATTCCATCTTCCAGGCTTATTAATTTGGGAGTAAATGAAAAGGCCCGGTTGATAATCCTCTTTGCTCCGGATCTACTGATTTCTTCAGGGAAAAGTGTATGTGTAAGCGCCTCAGCAATCTGTTTAAAGGAAAGCTCATCCTTAAATGAATAAATGAGCTCACGCAGATCAGGCTGAGTTACAGGATGATAAAGCCCGCCATCCGGCGCAAGCCCGGTGAATACAGCCTGCCTGAATGATACCTCCCCTGCCCTCTTCAGAGTACTTGCAAACCTCATCTTTCATATTCCTCTACTTTAGGGCCTGCCTGGTTTATGGGCGAGACATAAAGATCACAGTCAAGCCCTACCTTTAAAAATGTCCGGCGCATCTTTCGACCTACCACACCTGCCTTTGACAAAGAGGCACATAGGGAAAAAACAGAAGGACCGGAACCGGATATGGAGCAGCCCAGTGCGCCGCTTTTTAGGGCTTGAGCCTTCACCTCGGAAAAACCGGGAATGAGCAGAGCCCTCCTGGGCTCAGCAACCACATCCTGTAAAGATCTTCCTAAGAGCTCTAAATCGTTTGAGTACAGCGCAGCTACTAAGGCAGCAAGGTTTCCCCATTGCCTTACAGCATTCGTCAGACTCAGCTCCTTCTTTAGAATCCTTCTGGCATCCTCGGTCTTAATCTCCGTATGGGGATGAACAACCGCAGCGGCTAATCCCTCCGGAACTGGCAGCTTGATGATATCCAGGGGCCGGCAGCTTCGGATAAGGATGAACCCCCCTAAAAGCGCAGGGGCAACATTATCGGCATGCGCCGTACCGCAGGCAACTTCTTCAGCCCTGAGCGTAAAGGGCAAAAGCTCAAGGGGTGAAAATGGGCTTCCGGCCAATATGTTTGCTCCATACACAGCTGCCACTGAACTGGCTGCTGAACTCCCAAGCCCGGAGCTTAAGGGCATCTTTTTAAACAGAGAGATATCAAGCCCGAAGGGAAATCCTATTCTGTTTAAAAAAGCAGCAGCCGCTACAGATGCGGTATTCTTATCAGATTCTCGGGGAAGAGTACCCGAATCTCCTTCCACTGATACGATGTCAACCCTTTTTTCACATTTTTTTTTTAAAAACACGGAATCCCCGGGCTGTTCTAGAGCAAACCCCAGAACATCAAACCCGGAAGCCACATTGGCTACAGTGGCAGGAGCGAATACTTTAACTGTCTCAGGAGAGGTCATTCTACTCTTCTTTCCCCAAGAAGGCCCGGTGGATAGTCTGTAGGGCTTTTTTTTCATCCTCTCTTCGTATCATAAAAGAGATATTTCTTTCGGATGAACCCTGGGCGATAGCTAAAATATTAATTCCTGCTTTCCCCAGGGAGCTGAAGAGCTTTCCTGATATTCCAGGAGTTCCTCGCATGTTTTCCCCAATTATGGCCAGTATTGCAAGATTCTCCATCAAAACCAGTTCTTGAATCCGTCTGGCCTCAATTTCTGTGGAAAGCTCCTGGTTTAAAATATTAATAGCTTTTTTCGCTTCGGATTGACGGAATACCAGGCATATGCTGTGCTCCGATGAGGCTTGAGAAATCATAATGATATTAATCGAAGCCCCGGCCAAAGCACTTAAAATCCGGGCGGCAATACCAGGAATCCCGATCATGCCACCGCCTTCTATATTAACCAGGGCAACCCCATCAATAGATGCAATTCCGGTAATTTGATGAATATTTTTTTTCTCCCTGCCGGAGATAATTGTACCGGGTTTTTCCGGTTTTAACAGGTTGGCTATTCGAATCGGAATATTCATTTCCATGGCCGGGATTATGGTCGGAGAGTGAAGTATTTTAGCTCCAAAGAAGGAGAGCTCCATGGCCTCCTGATAGCTCAATGCAGGGATAACAAAAGCTTCCGGTATATACACCGGATCAGCACTCATTACGCCGTCTACATCTGTCCAGATCTCTATACCCTGGGCCTGCACTGCCGCTCCGACCAGGGAGGCGGTGTAGTCTGAGCCGTCCGCTCCAAGGGTTGTAGTCAGACTATTCCGGGTTGAAGCAATTCCGCCCGTTATAACTGGTATTCCCTTACTCCTGGCAAATCTCCTGCGAATATTTTGATAGCTGGTCTTAAAATCAACTAAAGCATTACCGTAATTTTCATTTGTTTGAATTATCTCCCTGGCATCAATCACAACTGCGTTCAGGCCTGAATCTTCCAGGTACAGACTGACCAGTATGCAGGAAAGCCTTACACCGTAACTGAACAGCAGATCCAGGGTCTTCTGTGAGCATTCCCCGATCAGTTGAACGCCGTGAAGGATATCTTCTAAGTCGTTTAAGATAATTTGAATCGGGGTTATAACTTTTGCCTGTTCCCGGGCAGGAAAAAGATAATGAATAGCCTCAAGATGCTTCTCACGAATGCTGTCAATATCCTCTAAATAAGAGTTCTCTCCCGACTCTGCTGCAACGGCGGCATTGTTTATAAGGGATGTTATCCCTTTCAGGGTTGAGAGAACTACGGCAACCTCATCCTGCTTGCTTGTATGGGACAGGATATGGGCAATTGTTTCAATTCTTTTACCGCTGCTTAAGCAGCTGCTCCCGAACTTTAGTATCTTCATTTTGGGAGCTTATAGTAACGGGAAAATAAGATTAAATCTATCCCTCGGGTGGAAAACGAACCTGCCTGCAGGGCAGATAGAAGCTGTCCCCGGGAGTACATGCACCTGAGGACAGCTCTAACCAGAAAGAATTGATTATCTTAACTTCTTAACCTTAAAATTACCGAAGCTGGCAGCCAGACTATTCGTTCTTACAGATAGATAGGCTCCGTTGCGTATAGGCCCGCCCAAGCTGAATTTATAATAGTAATTTGCCCGTGTTGGATCGTAGACCTTTACCCAGCCTGTATTGTAATCAATGATAATCTTTACCGGGAGGATGTACCAGTCCAGCTTGCTCAGTTGGATGTCCTTATAATATCCTGCCGGAATCGCATAGGCATCGCCTCTGTGGATCATATCCATAATTGAGTGCTTGATGCTTTTATACGCTTGAGCGTATACGCCCCAGCCCCCATATGCTGCAGGGTCATAGGTCAGCCACAGCAGAAAAGACTTTCCATTGCCCCAGCTCTTTCTTGAATGCGGCTTATCGATACCAACATGCACTCCGACACCTGCATATGCATCCTGGCAGCCGTCCAGATACTTAATATCAAACTCATACTGCATCAGGCCGCTCTGCGGCAGATACATATAGGCCTGCGCCATTCCAGCCTTTGTGCTAAACTGGCTTAAGCGCTCGCCTACCATCTTCCAATTACCGTAAGCTGCTTTCCAGGGACCCAGGTCTTGAGAAAATCCAAATAAGGGCGCCATCAACAACAGCAGGCAAATAAATAATGTTACACGTTTCATTCTATATTCCCCCTAATGAACGTTTAAATTTGTCCCATATCTTATGGGCAAGTTTATATAATACCCTACTAGCAGCGAGCATGCAATATTTTTTTTTATTTTAAGCCGAATCCGAGAAAAAAAACCTCTTTTGAACCTTTTCTTGAGGCCTGGGGCTTGAATATCCTGACTTTTTCGAACTTCCGACGCAAGTTCTTAAGATACTCACCTTCCCCTCCGCCCTGAAAGATCTTAACAACTAATCCCCCTCCCCTTACCAAAGACAACTCAACGATCTGAAGCACCTTATAGCCGATGTTTAAAGAGGCCTGAGTATCCACAGTCCGGTTTCCTGATGTGGCCGGCGCTGCATCACTCAAAATCAGGTCATAGGGCCCCAGATCTACAATCCTTCTCTCAATATTCGAAAGAAAAATACTGCCTTCAATAAAGTGATAATTCCCTTTAGATTTTAAAAACAGGGCCTGTTTTATCAGGTCCACACCCACCACTTTTCCCCTTCCAGATAGAATTTCTAAACAGAACTGACTCCAGCTCCCGGGCGAGGAGCCTATATCGAGGATTCGAAATCCGGGCTTTACTATTCTAAAGCGTTTTTGCATTTCCTGAAGCTTGAATACCGATCGAGCCGGATATCCCTTTTTTTTAGCAAGCTCTGCGTAATAGTCCTTTCTCCTCATATCTCTGAAATAGATTCTATACCCATATTGACTTGAATGTCACTTCAGCTTACCTTGAATGTATGAAAAATATTTCCTTCTTAAAACGCCAGCTGCCCTACCGCTTCTACAATATCACCCTCACATTGATCGTCATGAATGTGGGACTGTTTCTGATCAATATCCTCATTCCCAGAAGCATGGCTTACTTAGCATTAACTCCCTATCTGGTCATCCGGCAGGGGGCTTTCTGGCAGGTTGTCACCTACATGTTTGTACATGGTGGGACTTTCCATATACTGTTTAATATGCTTGCCCTGTTCCTTTTCGGCACACAGATCGAGCGGAAGCTGGGCAGTACGGAATTCCTCATCTACTATCTCTGTACAGGAATCGGGGCGGGACTATTCACCTTAGTCTTTAACTGGTATACCGGACTGGCGCTTATTCCCGTGGTAGGAGCTTCAGGCGCCATTTACGGACTGCTCTTAGCATATGCGACCCTGTTCCCGGATTCGAGGCTTTTCATTTTCGGCATGTTCCCTTTAAAAGCTCCGGTAGCGGTTCTTCTCTTTGCAGGTATTGCCCTGTTTTCTCAAATCAGCGGTTCCCGCAGCGGCATCGCACATCTAACCCACCTGGCCGGACTTGTCTTCGGGTTCATATACTTCCTGGTCAGACTGGGTATTAATCCCTTCAATGTATTTTTCAGACGCTGATTTCTGCCGATAACTGTTCTTAGATGAAGCGACTCCTTATTGTTACTCTAATTGTTGCCAACTCCTTCCTCTGGGCGGGAGAATCAGAGCTGCTGGTTCTGCATACATGGTGTGAACTGGAACCCATGATCGTCACCGAACTCGAAGACGGGGAATACCCGATTCCCAGGGAGGAAGCGTACAGGCGGATACTTAAAGAGGCTCAAGCTATATTCTCTGCTATGATATATGGCTTTGAGTTTACCTATACGCCATACGATAAGAAGCGTAATATTCCTGAAATTTTTGAGCTTAAGCCTGCGGCTGAATTGATATGGGGAGACAGTAATGTCAGGATTGTGGATCTTGAAGAACGAAATAAAAAACTCTTTGCTAAGATTCACTATGGATTAGAAGACTTTCAGAGAGCAAGACGGCAGGCCTGGAGCAGTAATTCTATTCCCATGGCCAGAGGCAGGGGAGAAGCGAATCTCTTTAAGGGTACGGATGAGAAGAGAAGGGCCCTTCATGAAGCGGTAAAGAACGCGATAAGGAATCATCTGCGTCCGATACTGTTCAATAAACCCCGGGAGATAACCGGCAAGATCATCATATGGGAAGAGCCTACAACCATTATTAAATCCGGAAGCTATCTTACCGTGGTCTCAATAAAACTACAGGTAAAAAAGATTATACCATATAGAATCTTCTAATTAAAAGCTATATTTTAATACTATGAGAATAAAACATCTTATAGTTTCTAAAAACATTGCCTGCCTGCTTCTGTTGAGTGTGCTTCTTCTCCCGCTCTCCTTGTGGCCCTCTGATAACAGATCCGATGACCGGCAGGCACAGGAGAGGAGCGATCAAAACGAGTTTGTCGTTGTTTATTCCCCGAAAAAGCTCATCCTTGATCCACTTCATATTTATACCACCATGGAGTCTGAGCTTTGTACAGCTATATATGAAGGTTTGCTCTCCTATCATCCCTTTACTTTAGAACCCATACCAGGGGTAGCCAGCCGCTGGGATGTTAATAATAATGGAAAAGTATACCGTTTTTATCTCAGAGAGGACGCCCTTTACAGTAACGGTGATCCGATCCGGGCCGCAGATTTTCGGGATTCCTGGCTGAGAATCCTTAATCCTGAAGCCAAAGCAGAGTATTCCTTTCTCTTTGATATCATCAGGGGAGCTAAAGCCTTTCGCAAAGGTGTAGAAGGGGATGAAATAGGGATCCGGGTTATCTCTGATAAGATCCTTGAAGTGGAGCTGGAAAAACCCGCCACCCACTTTTTGAAGCTGCTGTGTCATCTCAGCTTCGTTCCTGTCCATCATAGCTATCTGAATGCCGAAAATTGGGATTCCTCTGCCTCAATTATAGGAAACGGACCATTCTATATTACTGAACGAAGCGACCGGGAACTTGTACTGTCTAAAAATAATCTTTACTGGGATACACAAAATGTAGAAATGGACATTATCAGAGTCCTATTTATTGAAGATGCAGCCGAAATATCTGAAATGTTCAACCAGGGAACAATTGATTGGGCTAACATATGGGAAAGCTCTCTTTTAAAAAACAGAGAAAAAATTGTTTTTAATCCCATGTTCGCCACCAGCTATTTTTACTTTGTCTGCACTCATCCGCCCTGGAACGACGAGCGGGTCAGATTAGCATTAACCCTGCTCCTGCCCATGGAAGAGATACGGGGCAATCAACTCCTCTTTGCCACGGCCCGGCTCATTCCACCAATTCCCTCCTATCCCAAAGTAGAGGGGATTGTTAAAACAGATTCGAATAAGGCGTTCTCTCTCCTTAAAGAAGCAGGATTTCCAGAAGGAAGAGGGCTTCCGCTCCTGTTAATAAAGGTTGCCCAGGACTCAGGGAGTGAGCAGATTGCTCAAACAATGGCAGAGACATGGAAAAAGATGCTCAATCTTCAGGTAAGCATCCTGACCTACCCCTATAACCAATATCTGAAGGAAGTAAAAAAAACGGACTACGTAATAGGCTCTGTGACCTGGATAGGGGATTATGCAGACCCACTTACTTTTCTCCAGATGTGGACCGAATCGAGTAATCTCAATGACGCTCGCTTTGATGATCCTGAGTTTGATCTCCTTATCGATACCTCTTTAGGGGAGCAAGGAGTAACAAGGTACAATACACTGGGAAAAGCGGAGGAGATCCTTTTATCCAAAGCTGTTGTTCTGCCCATTAATCATACCCCGGCCTTTAATCTTATCGATCTGGATCGGATAGAGGGATGGTTTCCAAATGTATTAAACATCCATCCCTTTAAGTATTTTCGCTTTCGCTCCTTAAGATTACCCCCCGGCGTTGTCCATGCGAGGTATTAATCCCAGGTTGAGAACCTCTCAAGCATATTTTGAATTTTAGATCTGAAAAAATATCCCAGAATAAAAAGAATAGTAGAAATTACTAAAATACTTCCTGCAAGAATCCATCTCTTTCCTGCGGCTGCATCTCCCATAAGGGCGCTTCCTGCAATCCCCGGAAGCCTTCCCAGCAGTGAGAGAAGTAAAAAAATATGGAGCTTCATGGCAGTAAGACCAGCGGCATAGCATAGAATATCTTTCGGAATCCCGGGGATCAAGAAGAATAAAAAAAAGACTAACTTGGCCCTGGGGGATTTTGCAATTTTTCTTACCTTTTCCACTTTGTCACGCTTAAACAGTGCATGCGCAAAGGGTACACCCATTAATCGAGACAGTAGAAAATCAACGATAGAGCCCAAGGCGATGCCAATTACGGAGAGAATGCTGCCCAGCCATACTCCGAAGAGATAACCTCCGGCGACCTGGGGAATCTCACCGGGAATAAAAAAGACAATCACCTGTACGGTTTGAACAGCAATAAAGACCAGCGGGGCCCTGATTCCGGTTGAAGATATCCAGACCTTTAGTTTCTCGGGAGAGGAAAATATGCCTAAAAGCTGCTCCCTGAAAATAAAACCTATCAGAAAAAGGAAAAGAATCAGGGAGGGGAATGCCAATAGAGATAGTATTTTCTTGGCCTTCATGATCTAAAGGATGTTAGCACGAACACTGCCCTTTGACTACTTCTCCCTTTTTCAGTATACTTTTTTAAATGGCTTCCCCTAAAAGAGTTAAAATCAGGTATAAAAAGGGTCAGGAGGTAGTTTATCCTCTTCAAGGAGTAGGGCATATCAATTCAATTGAAGAGCGGCCCTTTCGGGATAGTAAAATGCTCTACTACATAATCTACCTGGAAGTCTCCGATATGACCATTATGGTACCTGTAGAAAAGGCTGATGAGCTCGGGATCAGACCTATCGTGGATAAAAGAGAGGCTCATAAGGCTCTTAAGCTCATATCCGAAGAATACGAGCCCATAACTGCGGATTGGAAGATGCGGTACCAGATGAATCTCGATCTCCTTAAAAAGGGAAGCGTACTTGATATCGCTACCGTGGTTCGCACACTTTACCATCGGAGTAGAATAAAGGAACTGCCTATCTTAGAACGTAAGCTCTATGACAATGCCCTGAAACTTTTGGTTGATGAAATATCCTTCTCATTACAAAAAGAAAAGGAAGAAGTAGAAGAACTGGTTTTCAGCAAACTGGAACTGAATTGATAAAAGTAGCCGGGGTCATTACCGCCGCCGGCTTAAGCCGGCGAATGGGAAGCGATCTCAAAAAAGAGTACCGCAGCCTTGAAGGCTGTCCTGTTCTCGCCCGTGCTGTCAGGCCCTTCCTACTGATGGACATAATTTACAAACTCGTTGTCACCGTGCCTCAAGGTCATATACAAAAGGCTAAGGATCTGCTGAATCCTTTCATTGATATGAACAGGGTGTTTATCATGGAAGGAGGTCACTCAAGGCAGGAATCCGTCTTTAATGCCCTGATAGCCCTTAAAAAGGATTCTCCTAACTATGTGCTTATTCATGACGGGGCCCGCCCCTGGGTAACTCAAAAACTTATCCAAAGAGTATTGGAAGCGGTTCGGAATTACGGAGCATGTATTCCGGTAGTGAGCCTCACAGAGGCGCCTAAAATCGTTGATCCATCCGGAAGAATAGTTAAGAATCTAAACCGACAACAGACCAGGATTGCCCAAACCCCCCAGGGCTTTATCTATGAACAAATTCTGAAAGCCTACCGGGAGGCACAAAATTCTTTGGAGCCTTGTATCGATGATGCTGAAATATTCTCCTCCCGGATTGGACCGGTCTTTACTATCGAAGGAGAGATCCGAAATAAAAAAATAACCTTTCCTCAAGATCTGGAGGTATGATGAGGGTCGGTTTTGGCTATGATATACACAGACTAAAGAAAGGGCGCAGGCTCATGCTCGGCGGGGTGGAGATCCCTCAAGCAATGGGTGAGGATGCCCATTCAGATGGGGATGTGGTTATTCACGCATGTATTGATGCACTTTTGGGCGCTGCCGGTCTGGGAGACATCGGGAACACCTATTCACCTGAAGATCCGGCCTATAAAGATATATCAAGCAGAATTCTTCTGCGTGATACTGAAAACCGCCTGAATAAAAAGGGATACAAAGTCATTAATCTGGATTGTACGGTAATCCTGGAAAAACCTAAAATCCTTCCCTATATAGAAAAAATCAAGGCTAATATTGCGGCTGATTTAGGAATCAGAGAAGAGAGCGTTTCGGTGAAGGGAAAAACTAAAGAAGGTATGGATAAAACCGGTGAGGGCAGGTCTATAGAAGCCTATGCCGTGGTTTTAGTAAACAGAGAAATACAGAGCGGCTAAAGATGAATATCATCCTCGAAACAGTTGATCGATACACCCGGCGGATTCCCAAGCAGGGAAATATGAAGGTACCCGTTACAATCTATATGGATGAGGGGACACCTGTAGAGGAGGAGGCTATTCAGCAGATCGTGGATGCTGCCTGCATCGATGATGAGGCTATCATTATTGCTACTCCCGATATCCATACAGGCTACGGCATTCCCATCGGCTCTATTCTGGCATCTCCCAATTATATCTCCCCCTCGGCCGTGGGATATGATATCAACTGCGGCATGAGACTGCTGTCAACACCCTTTAACCGCAAAGATATAAACCCAGATATCCTTGCTGATGAGATATCCAGGCTTATTCCACTGGGAGAAGGGAAGAATAATCTTAAGATTTCAAAAAAAGAGCTGGAAGCGATCCTCTCAAGGGGTTTAAAGCAATTTATACCGCTGGCCCGGCGTTTCAAACTGATAGAGAACCCGGAGGAGTCTGACGGCCTGGAACGGGACATCCATCGAGTGGAAGACGAGGGAAGCCTTGACGGCTCCCCGGAAGCCCTCACTGATCGTGCTTTAGAGCGTGGGCTTCCACAGCTGGGAACACTGGGGGGTGGAAATCACTTTATTGAGATCCAGGAGGTTGTTTCAATAGAGAATTCAGAGCGGGCCGAACAGGTTGGTATATCCGCCGGTCAGCTCACCATCATGATCCATTCCGGCTCACGGGGCCTGGGACATGAGACGGCAGGTTTTTATATGAAACGCGCCCGGGAACATATGACAGCCCATCATCTCCATCCCCCCAACACCCAGCTCCTCTTCTTCCAGGCAGACTCTTCAGATGGCAGGGACTATCTGAAAGCCATGAACGGGGCTTCCAACTTTGCCTTTGCCAACCGCCAGGTCATGTGCCTGCTGGTCCGTAAAGCGGTAAAGAAAATCTTCGGAACAGAGTCTGCTTCCAGGATCCACACGGTATATGATGTAACTCATAATGTTGCTAAAGTTGAAAAGCATTATGAAAAAGAGTTCTACGTGCATCGTAAGGGCGCTACCAGAGCCTTTGATGCGGCACGCATGAAGGGTACTCCCTTTGAAGATATCGGCCAGCCCGTTCTGATTCCCGGCTCCATGGGCACCGCCTCCTATATCCTTTTAGGCTTTCCCGGGTCGGAGCGATCACTATTCTCAGTAAACCACGGGGCAGGAAGGCTCTTAAGCCGCAGTAAGGCAGCGGGGAAAAAAGGCAGACCCGGTATGATTTCAGACAAGAATTTTTCAGCATCCATGGAGGGGATATATTTGATCTGCGGGAATAAACGGCGTATAAAGGAGGAAGCACCTGCAGCCTATAAGGATATTGACCGGGTGATCCAGGTGGTTGTTGGCGCCGGATTAGCTCTGCCTGTAGCAAAATTAATGCCCCTGGCTGTGCTAAAGGGATAATCCTGTGCAGCCCGTACCCTGGGATTCCATCATAACCAATTTAAGGCAGTTTTTAAAAGATAAACAGCTTCCATCGGTATCGGAGGTCGCCCATCGGAACAGAGAGCCCTTCCACATCCTGGTTTCCACCATGATTTCTCTGCGGACCAAGGATGAGGTTACTACTCTAGCTTCTGAAAAGCTGCTTGCACGGGCCGCCACTCCCGAAGAGCTTTTCAGATTGAAGGAGGAAGAGATTGCAGGGCTTATATATCCTGCAGGTTATTACAACACCAAGGCAAAAAACCTAAAAAAAACGGCAGGCATTCTAATCAAAGAGCACCACTCAAGGGTGCCGCGATCCATGGATGAGCTCTTGAAACTGCCTGGTGTGGGACGAAAAACCGCCAATTTAGTTCGTAACCTCGGTTTTGGACTGGACGGTGTTTGCGTAGATACCCATGTTCATCGAATATCCAACCGTCTTGGCTGGGTACGTACTGAAACCCCGAAGCAAACAGAAAAGGGACTGATGAGTATTCTCCCGAGAAGATACTGGATCCCCATCAACGAAATACTTGTGACCTTCGGTCAGAATGTATGTGCCCCGGTATCCCCTAAATGTACGATCTGTCCGATCTATGAATACTGCATGCGGATCGGCGTTAATCGCTCCAGGTAGTCTTAGGAAAGGTTGGCTTATCCGGTTTCAGTACTTATATCCGAATTTT
>JAUWZD010000031.1 GCA_030615505.1 Spirochaetales bacterium
AATCAGTTGAAAACATGGACATATTAAGCTAAATTCTCTGCAAACTATATATGCCAAAACCAATACTCAAAATCGAGAGTCTTAAATTTAGATACCCCGAATACCCCGGTCTTCGTACTGAAGAGCTCTTCAGAAACATAAATATGAATATTTATGAAGGAGAAATTGTCCTTATACTGGGCAGGCCGGAATCAGGTAAAACTACACTCTCCCGTATTCTTCTGGGTTTAGTGCCTCGTTTTACAGGTGGGGAGCTAAAAGGAGATATTATCCTGAACGATCGATCAATTCTTTCTTGCAAACCCTTTAATTTACTTGAAGATATAGGCATTGTTTTTCAAAACCCTGAGGAACAGCTCTTTTCCACACGCTGCGATACGGAAGTCTCCTTCGCCTTAGAATCTTTAGGCTTACCCAGAACTCAGATCTATCAAAGGGTGGAAGAGAGTCTTAATCAGGTGGGTCTTTCAGCATATACAACCAGAAGCCCGGATAGTCTCTCAGGCGGTGAAAAGAGAAAACTGCTCCTTGCATGTCTCATTTCTGTAGATCCTTTAATCTGGATGCTCGATGAGACACTGGAAGAGCTTGATACTCAATCAAAAGTACGGATTTTAAATTTTTTTAAGAATGAGAAAAAAACTGCTTTAATTTTCGCTGCTAAATGGCATAATCTCTACAGTAAATATATATCGAGGATCTATCTGCTTTCAGGCAGCGGAGCGGAGGATTTTAAGGAGACTCCGGACTCGCCGGGATTTTTAAGCAAATTATCCGAGAAGGGCTTTTTCCTGTCCGACTACCGGCAGGATGTGGAAACAAGGCGGAAGATAACACGGGGCAGAGTGGATTCCCCTATACCTATCCTGCATGTAAAAAATCTGTGTTTTCATTATCCCGACCAGGGAGGTTTTTCAATTAATATTGATGAACTGAATATATATCCGGGTAAAATTCTCTCTATAATTGGCGAAAACGGCTCCGGAAAATCAACCCTGGCCAAGCTGCTATGCGGCCTGCTCCTTCCCCAGTCGGGAGAGATAAAAATTAACAGAGAAAGGAAGTTTGTCACAGCATCTCAAATGGACCTGAACAGCTATACGGGCTATATGTTTCAAAATCCTGATTATCAAATTTTTTTACCAAATGTTAGGGAAGAACTTGCTTACGGCCTTAAAATGCAGAACCAGAAATATGAGGCGATTAATACGAAAGTGATTGAGGCAATTTCTGTTTTTAATCTCCCGGCTCCTGATTCTCCTCCCACTTTAATGAGCTACGGGGCCAGGAAACGCCTGCAGGCCGCCGTATATTATCTCCTGGATCGACCCCTATTAATCATTGATGAGGGAGATTCCGGTCTTTCGGCAGACGAGTTTGAACATATGGTTGAGCAGCTCTTCTCCCCGGAAAAAGGCTTGATTATCATCACTCATGATATTGAAATGGCCCGTCTGTACTCTGATCAGCTTATCTGCATGAAGGATGGAAGAATCCGTGAAGCATTGGATCGTGAGACCTTGTGGTGACATCTTTCTTTCAACCCGGAAGCAGTTTTGTCCATCACCTGGATCCAAGACCAAAGCTGATCATTCTCATTGTCTTTATCATTGTTTTTTTTCTGCCCATGAAACTGATGCTTTTATCCCTGTATATGCTGACAATCTGCTTAATTACTCTGGCTTTTTTGGGATTTGCGGAACTGGTTCGTCCCATACGCTCGATCCTTCCAATTCTCCTGATGGTTATGCTGCTGACCCCTCCCTTTCATCGAAGCGGCGTGATTATATTTGCCCCTTTTGGCTTCCCCTTAATTACATCCGGTGGTATGTTTGAAGCTCTCAGGCTGGCAGCGAGATTCTCAAGCATTACACTGCTGTTTTATTTATACCTGCGAACCACGGACAATGATAACCTTGTTCTTTCTCTGCGCTGGTTTGGTATTTCCTTTAATTTAGCCTTAATAATGACCATAGCCCTTCGGTATATTCCCTATTTAACGAGGCTGTACAGTAATGCTCTGGATGCCCACCGATTAAGAGGTTCCAGTGTGAATGTTCACCGGAAGAGTTTCTACAGGCGATTTTTAAAGTCAGTGCCGGTTCTAACCTCGGTTCTTATTCAGTCGGCAAAGGGTATTACGGTGCTGGCCATGGCTCTCGAGACCCGGGGTTTAGGAAGAAAAAACAGAAGGACATCACTACTAAACCTGAAGTCGGGTTCTGATTTAGTGTTTGATTTCATCTATGCGGGAATTTTAATTACTCTTCTTATCTTTTGTTTTATTATATTCCATTAATTACGCTATATGTATATAATATCTTAAGAGGATAGCTATGAAAGAATCAGGAAAAATGCCTTTCAGCCCGGCTTTAAGAATCTCAACGTGCGCAGTGTTAACGGCTGTTACAGCCGTTTTCACCTTAGTTGTTCGCATACCCATTGCGCCGACACGCGGTTATCTGAATCTTGGGGATGTGGCCATCTATTTTTCAGCCTTCACCTTCGGTCCTTTCACGGCCTTTATAGCCGGAGGGATGGGTACGGCTTTGGCCGATTTACTGGCGGGTTATCCCCAGTGGGCGCCTATCTCCTTTATCGTACACGGCATGCAGGGACTTACAGCCGGTATGATTGCAGGACTTTACTCAAATTCAAAGAGTTCGATAAGAATCAACCTCCGCTGGCTTTTAGCCGCAGTTGTGGGAACTATAGTCATGTGTACCGGATATTTAGCCGGTGGTACTGTACTGGTTGGATTCGGCGCAGCATTGGTAGAGCTGCCTGGTAATATTATTCAGAACCTGGCCGGCATACTCGGGGGAATACCTCTTGCCCTGGCAGTACGCAGAGCCTATCCACCGGTTGTTAATTTTAGATGGTAATGACGCTTACACTTGATATTTTCAAGAAAAATTTCCAGCTTATTCAGCAGAAAATCGAAGAAGCTGCTATTCGGGCCGGAAGAAAATCCCAGGATATCAGGATAATGGCGGTCACCAAGAGTTTTCCGGCGGAATATATTGAGATCGCCTGCCGGGGGGGAATCAGCCTTTTCGGCGAGAATCGGGTACAGGAAGCGGTAGAAAAATACGGCAGCTTAGCAGGACAGGGCATGCATAATCAGGATGATCTTGAGCTGCACCTTGTAGGTCATTTACAGAGAAATAAAGCAAAAAAAGCTGCAGAGACATTCTGCTGTGTGCAGTCCATCGACAAACCGGAGACCGCAATTGCACTTCAACGTCACTGTCAGAGCTTGCGCAGGCAGATGGATATCCTGCTGGAGATGAATACCTCGGGTGAAGAGAGCAAGTACGGCTTTCGGAATGAGGATGAGCTTATTTCTGCTTTAGACAGTATTATGGAATTGAGCTGTTTGCGGGTCCGGGGCCTTATGACCATAGGTCCCTTCACGCAGGATACG
Source organism: Spirochaetales bacterium (assembly GCA_030615505.1). GTDB lineage: Bacteria > Spirochaetota > Spirochaetia > SZUA-6 > DRHE01 > JAUWZD01. Next base: position 3,428 of record JAUWZD010000031.1, read on the forward strand.
CTTAGGGTAAGCAAGGCATTTGCCCGTCTTAAGGGCTTGTATCAGAGGTTGAAGGAGTGCTATCCTGGGCTTGTGCTGGATACCCTGTCTATGGGCATGTCCGGAGATTTTGAGATCGCTGTTGAGGAAGGATCAACTTTAGTCCGCATAGGCACAGCGCTCTTTGGTCAAAGAGAATAGATCTGACAAAGGCGAAGATCGTGAGTAAAAAAACGCTGGTGTATATGATCATTTTATTCATTCTCCTGCCCGTTGTTGTATACTCAGAAAACCAGGAAAATATCCCGGAGGAGTATGAGGAGGATGAGTTTCCCGGCTTTCTCAAAGATTTACGCCGGGCAGAGATAATATTTTTCGGTTCCTTACCGATAAGCCTGTTTTTTACATTTGAGGTATACGATATTTCCCGATGGCTGTACCATGACCGGCAAGCTGCTTACAGTCCCTGGCCCTTTCGTAGTTATGAATATATTCCATATTCTGAAGGGGATACCTGGCGTATTTTAATCTCGGCTCTCTCCGTATCCTTTCTTGTGGCCTTAACGGATTTTATTATAGGCAGAATCAAGAGGGACGCAGAATTAGAATAGTGTGAGTGAGAATATAAAGACCGTAAAATTCAGAGTCCCTGGGATTTCAGGAAAAAGTATCCGAATTGACAGCTACATTGCGGATGAATTAAGGCTCTTTTCCAGAAGCCAGGTAAAAAAGAGGGTACATAGACTCCGTGTAAATGGAAAAGAGGTAAAAATGAGCAGACGGCTGATGCCCGGAGATCTTTTTGAAGTACAATATACTGATCCACCCAAAAGCAAGCTAATTCCACAGGCAATTGACCTGGATATACTCTTCGAAGACAGTAATGTCTTAGTAATAAACAAGCCACAGGGCATGGTCGTTCATCCCGGCAGTGGGAACCCTGAAGGAACCCTGGTAAATGCTGTACTTTACTACTGCAGGCAGATTGGAGAAGAATTTTCAGGTGAGATGATCAGGCCGGGCATTGTTCATAGACTGGATAAGGATACTTCCGGAATTATAATCATTGCCAAAAATCCTGAATCCCTGGAATTCCTGGCCGACCAGTTTCGAAAGGGCAGTGTAAGGAAACAGTACCTGGCCATTGTAAAGGGCAGGCCTTTAGCGGCGCGGAAGGGGAGGATCGAAACCTTGATAAGTCGGGACCCCCATAATCGCAAACGATTTGCCGTTCCCGCATCTTCGGGGTCTTCAGGCTGCTCTGGGAAAAGAGCAGTAACCTATTATCATGTGCTTAAAGAATTCGATGGCTTCTCCCTCATCTCTCTGCGGCCGAAAACAGGGCGTACCCATCAGTTGCGTGTACACATGGCTTACAAGGGATGTCCGATTCTGGGTGACCCCATATACAGCCGAAAATCGGATCATCCGTTTATGCTCCACGCCTATAAGCTGTCCATACTGCTTCCAGGCGAGAAGGATCTTAGATTGTTTCGAGCGCCGGTCCCGATGCGTTTCCGCACATTTATACGTTTAATTAAGGCTCATCTTTAAGAAAGGAATTAAATCTCCTTTCGATACCTGCTGTAGTCGGCGGTCCATGTCCCGGAAATATCATGGTATTATCATCGAGCCCGGAAAGCAAATTACGAAGAGAGGAAAGCAGCAGGCTCTGTTCATAATCTGTCTCGGTCTTACCTACCAGACCGGAGCTTAATGCATCTCCTGTAAAAACAAAACTGTCGATTTTGAAACTTAAAGAATCCCAGGAGTGCCCGGGTGTTTCTATGACCTCAATATCGAACTCTCCAAGCTGAAGGTGATCCCCTCCTTTGATACGATGGCAAGGGAATCCTAAGGTAGTATGATTAAAACAGAAGAGCTGCGCATCATAGATCTTTAGCAGGGTTTTTATGCCGTTGATGTGGCCCTTATGGGCGTGGGAAATCAACACATACCGGACATAGAATTTATGATTTTCGACCAGCTTGAGTAGAAGTTCATCAAAAACACCAGGATCAATGAGCACTGCATCACCCTGCTTATCAGGACCTAAGAGATAGGCATTGGAAAAATCCGTAATAGAAAAGTGTGAAAAAAATCTCATTATAACCTCACAGTATCTTCAAAAAAAGCATCCTTCGTATTGGAATACTTAAAATCTACATGTTCTATACGGGCACGGCGGAAATCAACACGTTTTAAATTACAGTCCTTAAATTCCACTCGTTTCAGGTCAGAATTGATAAACCGGCTTCTGTACAGATCAGACTCATTGAATACTGTATCCCGGCATTCAGCTCCGGTAAAATTACAGCAGAAAATTTCGGATTGAGAAAAATCGCAGTTCTCGATACGTGAGCCGGCCATGACAGTGCATTTAAGATTACTGCCCTTGAATGTGCAGTGCTCTAATGAAGAAAAATCTAAAAACAGTATATCAATCCGGACCTTATTGAAATTAAGATGTGACAGATGGGAATGAGAGATGAGGCAGCAGGAAAAGGTTTTGCCGCTTAAATCTAAATCTGCCAGTTCGATAGAGGTAAGATTCATACAGTCGAATTCCTTCGACTCGGCCAGATAGGCGTATATCTCCTCCGAATATTTTTCCGGTTTGTCGAGATGGTACAGGCATTTATCCCGTTTGAACACGGAAAAAGCAGTACATGCAGGTACGGTGCACAAATTGAAGGGAACCATAGCTTAACTATAAATCTCCTTTTAATAGACAGACACTGTATAGAATAATAGTTGATCAGGATAAAAAGCAAGAGTGTTGTGCACTTTACAGGGAGGATCTTTAAGCATAGAACAAGGAGGAGATTTCATGTATATTGATATTGAGGTAAAAAAAAATGAGTGCGAAGGTACAAGTAAAAGACGGTTATTTTCAGATAACCATTCCTGTGAAGGAGGCCTATGAGAATAAATCTATTCGGAATCTGCTGGAAGTTCTGCGAGCTCAAGAAACTCTTTCTCGTTCGAAGGCCACAGAAGAGCAGATTGCAGAGCTCGGCGATGAGGTAACTGCGAGCTGGTGGGAAGCAAACAGGGAATGGTTTCTGAATGAGAGTGGGCATTGATTCCAACATTATTTTTTCTGCTCTCCTGCACAAAGAGGCTCGTGAGTTTAATTTGATCATGTGGGGAGATTTAGACATTTACGTTTGCCGGTTCAGTACGGTTGAGCTCTTTAAACATAAAGAGAAGCTGCTCAAGTCTTCTGGCTTAACCGAAGAGGAACTTCTTGATAATTACTATCTCATTTTGAAGAAGTTAAGTGCACAAACACAATTATATATCAAGAATTCTATTGAGCTCCCCTAAGCAATTGCATGGTTGTGCCATTCCGTATATTATTAAAGCCATGAGAGTGTGTTATTTTTGCGGGAATCCCCTGGGGGAGACAGTACAGATTTTTCGTTCCTCCACATGCCCTTCGTGTTCAAAAGACTTGAAGATCTGCTATAACTGTAAGTTCTTCAGTGAGAGCGCTCACTGGAAATGCCTTGAAACTCTATATGAGCCGGTTGCAGAGAAGGACAGAAGCAATTTTTGCGATTACTTCACGTTTAAAGATACAACTGAAAACGAAGACCGTATGAAAAAGGGTTTTAAGGGTAAGAAAACAAAAGAGGCATTTGAGAAACTATTCGGTAATGGATAGACCTCTTCTTTTTTTCGATTCCGGAGTAAAGGGGCTCCCTTATCTGGAGATGGCTAAGAGCTTGCTTCCTGCTGAGCGTTTTGTTTACCTTGCAGATAGAAAGAACTTCCCCTATGGTGAAAAGACCACACATTCGCTTATCACCCTGATTCTTGAATCAATGGAAAGAGCTATCAGTATGCTTAAGCCAAAGCTGGTGGTGATTGCCTGCAATACTGCTTCAGTAGTCGCCCTTTCACTCCTGCGGGAGAAGTTTCTCGTACCCTTTATCGGGGTGGTACCTGCTATAAAACCTGCGGCAGAACGCCTAAAATCCGGTAAGTTAGGGGTGCTGGCTACAAGGCAAACGGTTTCCGATATCTACCTTGATCAGTTAATCGAAAATTTTACCTGTCACTGTGAGGTTGTTAAGCTTCCTTTGACTAAGCTGGTAGATCTTGTTGAATATCATTTTTTTAATGCAAGCTCAAGCGATAAAATACAGATCCTTAACCAAGAAATCGGTAATTTGAAGGATCGGGGTATCAGCATGGTAGTGTTGGGATGTACTCACTTCATTCTGCTGGAAAATGAGCTGAAGAACGTACTGGGCGATCAGATCAGTATAGTGGATTCCAGGGAGGGTGTTACGAAGCAGCTAGTAAAGGTGCTGAAGGAGTCCGGCCAGGATTCCGCTGAACTCAAGGGAGAACATCAGTTCTATCTTACCGGTAGTGACCAATCCCTGCATAGATACCGGTTATTTGCCGAGGAGTACGGTCTGTGCTTCAGGGGTGTTTTAGAGTGAGCTCCATGATAGGTCAGGTTTTATTCGGCATTAACAACATCTATACAGTTTCAGTAGACGGAAGAGAATTTAAGTGCCGCATAAAGGGAAAAATCCTGAAAACTGAAAAAAAATTCTACAATCCCGTCGCAGTGGGTGATTATGTAGAACTCAATCCGGACCCGATTTCAGAGGAAACCGGCTGGATTTATCAGCTCAGGGAAAGAAGAAGTTCCTTGCTGCGCTGGAATAAAAAAAGGAAGGCTGCCCAGGTTATTGCAGCTAATGCGGATCTGCTGGTTTGCATATGCTCTGTAGAATCTCCGCCGTTTCGACCACGTTTCATCGATCGCCTGTTGATCAGCGGAGATTTGGGGGATTTATTGCCAATGGTTATTATCAATAAATGCGATCTTGGCTTAACAGAAGAGATCAGTAAGAGACTGGCTGCATATCAATCTATGGGATATCAGGTGATACGCTGTTCGGCAATAAACGGGCAGGGAATTGCTGAGCTGGAGCAGGCAATTAACAAGCAGACAGCCGTATTTGCCGGACAATCGGGAGTTGGTAAATCTCACCTTTTAAATTGTCTTGAGCCGGGCCTTAACCTGAAAATCAGAGAAGTTTCCAGTAAATTCAACCGCGGCGTGCATACAACTAACTACTCAGTGATGATTAATTTAAAAAACGGCTCTACCCTTATCGATACACCGGGTATCAGGGAATTTGAGCTGGCAGGACTAAAACCTGAAGAGCTGCATCACTATTTCCGGGACTTTTTACTCTTTGCCCCTCAATGCTCTTATTATGCCTGCATGCACATAAAAGAACCGGGCTGTGCGGTCAGGGATGCCCTGGAAGACGGAAAAATCCATCCCGATCGTTATGAGAGCTACCTTCGGATCTATGATCATCTAAAGAGTTTTCAGAAGGAATACTATGGATCCGCATACGATTAAGCTGCTTGAATTCTCTTCCGTGCTCCAGGAACTGGTCGATTCCTGTTTTTGCGCCCAGGGTAAGAAGAGGATCCGATCCGAGGAGATTCTAACTGAACCTGACGAGGTGCAGGAACGACTCAAACTGGCCGTCGAATTTCGCCGGATATTGGAATCCGGAAGGTCCTTTCACCTTTTAGATTTTCCCGATATCGGTTCGCTCATACCGGCATTCTCTAAAACCGGTACTCAGTTCGATGAAGATGAACTCTCCCGGCTCGGGCGCTTTATCGTCTCAGCCGGACGGCTCCGGCGCCACATATTACGCAATGCAGTAAAGACTGAACAGAGTAGCCGATCTAAAAACATTACACTTTCTTCAATAGCTTCCTGTATTCCGGAGCTTAAAGCGCTTGCTAAAGAAATCTTCACCTTAGTCGACAGGGAGGGCAATTTAAAGGATAGAAACATTCCGGTGTTGAGGGATATAAAAAGTAGGATCAAGAATTCGCAGAAACAGATTGAACGTCTGGCCCGGGAATATCTAAGCAATACGGAGTATAGAAGCTTCTGGCAGACTGATAATCCCACCCAGAGGGACGGCCGCACAGTCCTGCCTTTAAAGTCCAATTTTAAGGGCCGCATTAGGGGAATTATTCATGAAGTCTCGGCCAGCGGCGCCACTATTTATTTAGAGCCTCTGGATATAGTTGAAAAGAATAATGAGATAGTAGAGCAGCAAAACCGGTACAGGATGGAGGCTCGTCGGATATTAAGAGAGCTGAGCTTCAAAGTGGTGGCTTCGGCTGAGGACTTGACAGCCATGGTGGAGGCTGTTTCAGAGCTGGACGCATTGTATGCCAGGGCAGTTTATGCCATAAAGCAGAAATGTACACCGGCAGAAATTTATAAGTCTTCAATTGCCCTGAACCAGGCGCGGCATCCTCTCCTGGGAAAAGAAGCGGTACCGATTACACTTTCATTAGGCGGGGACAGCCGGGTTCTTATCATTACAGGACCGAATACAGGCGGAAAAACCGTAACTTTGAAAACAGTTGGTCTTTTAGCACTTATGAATCAATTCGGAATGGAGATTCCCGTAGAGGAGGGAAGCTCTCTGTGTGTATTTGATAGAATATTGGCCGACATAGGAGATGAGCAGTCAATAGAACAGTCTCTGTCAACTTTTTCCGGACATATCGTTAATATTACCCGGATCATAGAGTCCAGTACGGATCGATCCTTAGTTTTATTTGATGAGCTGGGAGCGGGAACAGATCCTGAAGAAGGCGTAGCCATGGCCATGTCTCTCCTGGATCACTTTATCAGTAAAGGCTGCCTCACACTGGCCACCACTCATCATGGAATACTAAAGAATTACGGCTACTCCCGTCCGGGTGTAGAAAATGCTTCCATGGAGTTTAATCAAGAGGATCTGAAACCAACGTTTCATATTATAATGGGAATCCCCGGGGAGAGTCATGCCTTAGAGATTGCCAGACGAAGCGGAATACCTGAAATTATTGTGCACAATGCAGAGGCTTATCTCCGGGATGAGAGAAGCGATATTTCAGAGTTGATAAAGAGGCTTTCAAAGAAACAGAGAGAGCTTATAGATGCTGAGAAGGAACAGAAAAGCAGGGAATCGAGGCTGCATAAAAAAACCAGGGAAACCGATCTCAAGGAATTGAGAATCCGGCAGAAGGAGATGGAGCTGCGTGAGCATGGAATGATTGATATGAAACGCTTTTTAAAAGAGAGCCGCAGGGAGCTTGAGCGCATTATAAGAGAGATAAGAGAAGGTGAGCTGACGGAGGAGAAAATTTTAATGATCAGGGACCACCACCGCAGGTTGGAATCACGGGTTCAGGAAGAGGAAGAGAAGCTTGAGCGTGAACGAAAAACTCTGTATAAGGAGCCTGATTATGTCCTCCGGGAGGGTATGGAAGTAATCTTTAAAGGAGGAAAAAGGGGCAGGATCTTAAGAAAGGGTAAGGGCAATAGCTGGATAGTAGAAACCGATACCCTCAGGGGCGAATTCCGGCTTGAGGATATCGAACCGGCTGAAGGGAACGGTGAGAAGGAGAATAAGGTTTCTATTTTAAAGGATCTGGTCAGTCGGGATCTTCCCCTTCAACTGGATATTCGCGGATTAAGACTGGAAGAGGCAATCCGGCGATTGCAGCAGCAGTTGGATGAGGCAATTATACAGGGTTTGAGGGAATTTACAGTTGTACACGGCAAAGGCGACGGCATCCTTCAGCAGGGTGTGCATTCATACCTGGGGCAGTGCGAATGGGTTAAAGACTATTATTTTTCCAGGCCTGAGGAGGGCGGGTTCGGAAAGACCATCGTGAAGCTTTAATATATTTCAATTACAGCCCCCCCGGATTCGAGCTTTCGTATCACCTCCTGTATGGTTTCATCCGGTGTTGAGGCCCCTGCCGTGAAAGCAATGGAGGAATGTTTAAGTATTTTCTCTACCTCCAGATCCCCGGCACTCCGAATCCAGTAGGCGGCGCCGTTTTCTAATGCAATTTCGAAGAGCTTCTGAGTGTTGCTGGAGTTCTTACCGCCAATGATCAGGGAAGCTTCGGTCAACCGGGAGTATTTAGCTATCCATTCCTGTCTCTTTAAAACAAAGGGACATAGAGTATCCATAGTATGCAGATCCAAACCCTTTTCTTTAAGGATATGGATAATACTATAAAAGAAATCAGGAGAGGTGGTGGTCTGGGCAAAGACAAAGTGTTTTCCCGTACCTGAATAGAATTCAGCTTCCCGGCTGCTTGATAATACCACACCTGAATCGGCACCTGCATAGCCCAGATGACCCCTGACTTCAGGATGTTTGGGATCCCCAACGATAATTATTTTAAAACCCAGTTTCCGTTTTTTACTTATGTTTTTATGTATTCTCTTTACTCTCAGACATGTTAGGTCCAGATAGGAGATCCCACGCTCCTTTAAGATCTTTTCCTCTTCCGGAGGTATGCCGTGGGCTCGAATAATAACATACTGGCTCTTATCAAGCTCCTCCAGCCTGTGCCGGACCGAAATACCGCTATTCTTTAAATCCCTGGTAACATCAGGATTATGGATAAGTTCACCGTAAGAGACGACATTATGCTTAAGTTTAGCTGCTTTTAGTGCGCCGGAAATAGTTCTCTTAACACCGTCACATAAGCCTGTAGAGCGATCAAGTAGGACTCTTGTCATTATGTTTCTTAGCAGTTATTATATCAATAAAATTAAGATATATGAATCCCCTATTTTTCCTAAGGCTATTCACACAATGGCAGATGATATTTATTTCAGTCCTTATACTGGTTCTTCTACCCTTAATCTTCTATATCTCCTCGCTTAATGGTAAAGCCGGTCGTCCGGGAGCATCTTCTTCCCCCGGGGCGGAATCCGGGCCGGAATCCGGGCCGGGAGGAGAAATTCCTCCGGAATCTCCTGGTGAGTAGGGCGTGAAAAAGATCTACATTAAAGGCGCAAGGGAGCATAATTTAAAGAATATTGATCTGGAATTGCCCAGAGACAGGCTGATTGTCATTTCCGGTATAAGCGGCTCCGGGAAATCCTCACTTGCCTTTGATACGATCTTTGCTGAGGGTCAGAGACGCTATGTGGAATCCCTTTCCGCCTATGCCCGGCAGTTTTTAGGCAGGCTGGATAAGCCGGATCTTGATTATATTGAGGGACTGTCACCGGCTATTTCCATTGAGCAAAAAACAACCCATAAAAATCCCCGTTCAACAGTTGGCACAGTTACCGAGATCTATGATTATCTTAGGCTGCTATATGCACGCATAGGTATTCCCCATTGTCCGCTCTGCGGCCGGGAAATTAAGGAGCAATCCGTAGATCAAATTGTTGATGCTATTTTAAAAATGCCTGAAGGTTCTAAGATTATTCTACTCGCTCCCGTAGTGCGCGGCAGGAAGGGAGAGCATCAGAAGATATTAAAGGATGCCCGGCGCTCCGGTTTTGTCCGGATAAGGATTAACGGTGAAATCGTTTCTTTGGATGATGAAATTAAACTCGATAAAAAGAAGAAACATAGTATAGAAATAGTAGTTGACCGCCTTATTATAAAACCGGCAGTTGAAAAGCGCCTGGCCGAATCGGTTGAAACTTCACTTGATGCTGCTTCCGGTAAATTGATCGTCCTGATACAGGAAGGAAAAAACTTTAGAGAAGAATTTTTTTCCCAGGTAAATGCCTGCCCCACATGCGGTATCAGTATACCCGAGCTTCAACCGAGATTATTTTCATTTAACAGTCCTTTCGGCGCATGTACGGAATGCTCCGGTTTAGGAATAACACTTGAATTTGATCCGGATTTAGTCATTCCCGATAGAAGTCTTTCCTTTAATCAGGGCGCTATCATTCCTTATAATCCCAGGGCAAACTGGCACAGAAGCCTTTTTGAGTCCCTGGCCAGGCATTTCAGATTTAATCTTGAAACGCCGATTGAGGATCTGCCCTCAAGAATCATTCACATCCTTCTCTACGGTACGAGTGAAGCGATCAAGTTTAAATATATAAACCGGGAAAGGACCGGAAGGTACGAATATGTATCCGGTTTCCGGGGAATCTTAGGTGAACTTAAGAGAAGATATTTAGAAACTTCTTCGAATAGGATCAAAGAATGGCTGGAAGACTTTATGAGGCAGAAGGAGTGCACAGCCTGCCGCGGGAGGAGGCTCAGGCCTGAAAGCCTGGCCGTAACCGTGGGAGATAATAATATTTTCGAGATCACAGCCCTTTCTGTAACTGCAGCTTTTGATTTTTTTAATACACTCCATTTGAACAACACCCAAAGGAAAATCGCTTCACAGATCTTAAAGGAGATAAAATCCAGGCTCACCTTTATGATGAATGTAGGTCTTGATTACCTGACACTCGAGCGAAAGGCCTTCACATTGTCCGGTGGAGAAGCTCAGAGAATTCGATTGGCCACCCAGATCGGATCTTCATTAGTAGGTGTTCTGTACATTCTTGATGAGCCTACAATCGGGCTCCATCAGAGGGATAACGGACGGCTGCTTGATACTTTAAAGCATTTAAGGGATCTCGGGAATACATTGATTGTAGTGGAGCATGATGAACAGACCTTGAGATCCGCTGATTATATAGTTGATCTAGGACCCGGAGCCGGTGTACACGGGGGAGAGGTAATATTCGCAGGCACCTATAAAGAAATTCTTAAAAATAATAATTCCCTTACAGGATTATATCTCTCCGGAAAGAAAAAAATTGAAATAATCGGTGAGAGAAGAAAGGGGAATGGTAAGGCAATCATTCTTAATGGGGCTAAGGAACATAACCTGAAGAATATCGATGTCCTTTTTCCTATGCGAATTCTGTCAGTGATCACCGGTGTATCCGGCTCAGGAAAGTCCTCCCTGCTTACAGATCTTCTTTATCCTATTCTATCCAATCGTTTGGGGAAAACCCATAAACCCGAAGGAAGCTATACATCGATTGAGGGAATAGAAGAAATTGACAAGGTCATAAATATTGACCAGAGCCCTATTGGAAGAACTCCCCGTTCAAATCCGGCAACATACGTGGGTCTGTTTACGCCGATCCGTGAGCTCTTTGCATCGCTTCCCGAGTCTCGAGCAAGAGGGTATAAACCCGGGCGATTCTCTTTCAATGTAAGGGGCGGAAGATGCGAAAACTGCCAGGGTGCCGGTACAATAAAGATAGAGATGCATTTTCTGCCCGATGTTTATATAACCTGTGATGTGTGTAAAGGTAAGAGATACAGCCGGGAGACTTTAGATATCCGCTATAAGGGTAAAAATATATATGAAGTACTTTGTTTTAGTGTGGAAGAGGCGCTTGAATTTTTTAAGAAGATTCCGGCTGTAGCACAGAAATTAAAAGTATTAAATGAGGTGGGCTTAGGCTATATTAAACTCGGCCAATCCGCCCTGACTCTTTCCGGTGGTGAGGCGCAGAGGGTCAAGCTTTCCTTAGAATTATCCAGGAGGAGCACAGGAAGGACATTTTATATCCTGGATGAGCCGACTACAGGTCTGCACTTTGCGGATGTTGAAAAACTGATGGAAGTTCTTCACAAACTTGTGGATAATGGCAACACAATGGTTCTTATTGAGCATAATTTGGACGTGATAAAACAGGCTGACTATATAATCGATCTGGGCCCGGAAGGCGGGGATAAGGGAGGAAGGATCGTTGTTACAGGCTGTCCTGAAGAAATCATCAGGCACTCTTCGTCATATACTGGAAAATATTTGAAAAAGGTCCTGTGTAACTCCGGTACATGAAATATTTCTGGCTTTTATTATTATTTCTGCTTCCCTTAAGTCCTATTCATTCTGATTCTGAAAGCCCTTCTGAAGACCTGGTGCTTAAAACACTTGCCCAGGATATAGATACGGCCAGCTACTATGAGCTTGTTGCCTGGTGCAGGGAGCTGGGGCTGGATGATTCCGGAGGCAGGAAAGAGCTGCAGGAAAGGCTTTTTTCCCATTTCAATATTGAATCCGTTAAAGAGCCGGATGTTGAGGAGGAAGAAAAGAAAACGCGTTTAGAGATAAAATCAGCTAAAGAAACAGAATACTTCAGTATTCAAGAGGTTGATGAAGATTACATCCTGCTTCAGGGTGATGTTTTAGTCGAGGTGCAGGATAAGGATGCAGTTCATATAATCAGAGCACAGAGAATTATTCTCAACAAGACAATGGATATTATAACGGCTGAAGGAGATATTGAATATAAATTAATACGGGGTGAGCAGGAAGAGGTGTTCAAGGGTGAAAAACTTACCTTCAATGTAGATACGTGGGAGGGTGTATTTTTCCACGGCGGACTGGAATCGGAAAAGGATATAGAGGGTGAGATAATAACCTTTTCTTACACGGGAAAAACAATTTCTAAATTAAAGAATGAAACCGTGATCCTGGACTCAGGAGTTATTACCTCCAGCAAGCCTGTAGACCCTTACTACCATATCAGGGCAAAAAAAATATGGGTGCTTGCGCCCGGAGAATGGGCTATCTGGAATGCAGTGCTTTATGTGGGGCGCGTGCCTGTACTTTACATTCCCTTTTTCTTCCTCCCCGGGGATGAGTTTTTCTTTCACCCGGCAATAGGCTATAAAGAGCGGGAAGGGGCATTCCTCCAGACAACAGCGTATCTGATCGGCCGGAAGGAGAGAAAGGAGAGCCCTATCTCCTTTCTTGCGGCCACAGAAGATGAATCAACTCAAGTTAAACGTAAAATTCGCGGTCTTTTTTTAAGACAGACTGATGAGGAGATCCCCCCTGACGAGAAAGAATGGTTTTTAAAAGTACTGTTGGATGCATATTCACGTTTGGGAGGACTTGCCGGTATAGCGGGTGACTTTTTTCCCTATGTCAGTTTCCAGGCAGGTATCGGTTTCAGCCGTAGCATTTTTACAGAAGGGGGAATTTATACACCCTTCCACCGGGATGATGGCCGATATAAATCATATTGGAATAAATCCTGGATATTCGGGGCTGAATTGCCCTTTCGATACGGATTTAATTCAGATTGGGATATCGGGAAAGAGGACTATAAGCTCTCAGGCAATTTCGAAATGTATTCGGATCCCTACTTTACCAGTGATTTTTATAATCGAGCCGAGGATATAGACTGGTCAGGGATGCTCGGCCTGGATGAAGAATCCGAAGCACAGGATCTCTTTGCAGAGAAGCTGAACCTATCCTGGGAGTTGTCAGGTGAGGCTAATTTCTCGAATTTCTTTACAACTCCTCTATTAACGACGTTATCTATTTCCTATCTGAATGCCAGCTTTATCTGGCAGAGCCGGGAAGTTGAAGGCATATCTTTGGATCCTGTTCTAGCGGTGGATCCTTCAAGACGATTTTACTATCCTGTAAACTTTATACTTCCCAGTACAGCACTGCAGATAAAAGGAGATATTCTCAGCCTGCCTGTATCGGCCGGAGTAGAAGGGGAGGAGAGTAATGCCCAGCCCGGGGAAGAAGAGCCAGGAAAAGGGTACCGGACACCCGGTGAATTTGAGCACGAGTCCCCGCTGTCGGATGAAGAGGATAAGAATGATCAGGAAGAATATCCATCTTTTAGGCTTCCGGAGCTTAAGGAGGATCTACCCGAAAAGATTGAAAAGGAACCGATTTCTTTCCTGCTCTCCTATCAGATTAGCCCAAGTATGATTTTAGAGCAGAGCTTTGATTCTGAAGATTGGAAAAAACGCTCAGATGTCGACTTTGCCGCCCAGTACACAACCTTAGAGACCTCAGGCAGCATCAGTCTGGATTCTCAAATGCATGTGCTGGAGGATCTTATCGGTCTTTCTGCAAGCCTGCTTTATTCAGGAAGTTACAGAACCCGCTACAAGCAATCACATGAAGAAAATGATGCATGGGAGGCTCTTGTCATAGGGGACTATACCTCCAACTGCTCAGACTTCGGCACCAGCCTTGCGGCGGATCTGTTTCCATTTTTTGAGACTGAAACAATAGCCCAATCCAAACTTTCATACGATCTCGACTGGACCTTTTACAGCTATATTTATAATGTGGGGGCCTCATCTTACCAGAATCCTGTCTATCACGGCTATGGACCAAAATGGAACCATGAAACAGTTGAGGAGCACAGCGCTGAAGCCGCTTTTATTTATCAGCCCTATCAGAGGGCCAACAGCTTGAGTATTTCCGCAGAGCTACCACCCCTGCAGGGTGAATTCACCGGAATACTGGAATTCTATATCTGGCTTCTCAAGACAACGATACAGAGCGTCTTCCTGGAAGAAGGAGATTATTATCAAGGATGGCGGAGATGGGACCCCGAACCCATCGTTGCACAGGAGACCCTGGAGCTGAGCGAAGATGTGAATTTACTTGAGGAAATACATTTTGATGCTGAAAAAAGTCTTGTCCTAAAAAGCATCAGTTCTATAGTGTTATGGGGATTCAGCGCCTCATTTACGGCTGAGAGGTTAAAACCGGTTTATTTTACCGGCAGTGAGTGGAAGGAAACAGGAGAAGATGAGCAATTTCTTCCCTCTAATGTGACGTTAGGATACGAATTTATCAGAGATCCTTATTACTTATGGAGGAATCGCATTAAGCTGGAGCTGCTGATGAACACCTCCTGGTCTATGGATCTGCAGGAGTTTAGTGAGAACTATATGGATTTTTCCTTCGGTTTAAATCTCTTTATTTATAAATTTTTAGAAATTTCCTTTAATGCGACTTCATACAATAATAAAACCTACAGATATTTCCCGGGTTTCGCACAGAAGCTGGGAGAACCGTGGGTAAACCCCATTACTGATCTGCTGAAATCATTTAATTTTGCCAGTAGAGAGGATAGGTTAAGCTCTTCCTTTAAATTAAAAAGCTTTTCCTTATCAGCGGTACATCACCTTCATGACTGGGACCTCACCTTTACTTATACAGGAAGCCCCGTGCTTGTAACCGATCCTGACGGCAAATTGAAATATGAATGGGAAAGCAGTTTTTCCATATTCCTGCAGTGGATCCCCATACCGGAGATGAAGAGTAATATCCGCTATGATCCCACAGGTTTCTATCTCCGGGGTTGACTTCTGTTTGCAGGAGAGTAACATTGAGAGGCAAGGAACATTATGGGTAAACACCTGGCTGTTGTATTCCAGGATCTGAATATTTTTCAGGAGCTTTTTGGAGCAAACGACGGCAACCTGTCTGTTTTTGAAGATCTTCTTGGTGTTCACGTCTATTTCCAGGGCAATAAGATCTACTTAGACTCTGAGGACAAAAGGATCCACAGTACCTTTAAATCAATGCTTGATCAATTGGAGGAACATGTAAAATTAGGGCATCTGCCGGGTCCAGATTTAATACGTGCTGTGTACAGGTCTCTTAATACAGGGGACAGGGAAGATGTCGATATTCTTAAAAGTACCAATATAATCATCCCTAATGGGCTGAAAAAGGTTTTTCCTCGAAGCCATAATCAGGCTCTTTACCTGAAGGCCATGGAAGAGAGGGAACTTGTTTTTAGTATCGGTCCTGCAGGCACCGGTAAAACTTATCTGGCAGTGGCTCATGCCTTGAAAGCCATCATCTCCCGCACAAAGAGAAAACTGATCCTTACCAGGCCGGTAGTTGAAGCGGGAGAAAGTTTGGGCTTTCTACCCGGGGATCTTGCTCAGAAAATAAATCCCTATTTGAGACCCCTTTACGATGCCATGGAATCCCTGATTCCCATAGATATGTTAAGAAGGATGGAAGAAAACAGGATTATCGAAATAGCTCCTTTAGCTTATATGCGGGGAAGGACCCTCTCGCATTGCTATATCATCCTTGATGAAGCGCAAAATTCAACCCGGGAACAGATAAAAATGTTTCTCACCCGGATTGGAGAAGGTGCAAAAACAGTTGTTACAGGTGATATTACACAGATTGACCTTCCGCGCAGAAGAGAGTCCGGGCTCCTCAATGTCATATCAATTCTTGAATCCATAGATGAAATACAATTCTGTTTTATGGGGGAGCAGGATATAGTACGTCATCCCCTGGTAAGGAAAATTGTTCATGCCTATGAAAGCTTGCAAAAAGAATAATCCAGGCCCACAGACGCTTTTCTCAAACTTGAGAATCAAAAATGCTTCTGATCGCCTTACCATAATAATTCTTTTAATCAGCTTACTGCTTGCTCTCCTCATAATCTTAGTCTCCACCCAGTTTGGTTCGCTCTTTACCCTCGTGCGCTCCTCTGATTTTCCTGTTGGAGAAGTTGCCGAAAAAGATTTTGTAGTGGAGCGGGATATTCTCTACACGGATGAAAAGGCCACACTTATAAAAAAGGAGGCGGCTGAAAAGCTGGTACACCCCGTATTCCGGGTTAATGAAGAACTTATCCGGCACAGCTTAGCGCGATTTGATGAATTTCAGGAGAGTTTTATACAGCTTCTGCAGGAAGAGACGCCCCTGGATACGATCTATCTAAAAATACAATTAACCTTCCCCGGTATTCTGGAAAATAGAGATCTTGATGAACTGTACTCCTTTCCTCTACTCGAAAACCTGTTCAGTCAGGTAAGATTATTACTGGAAGAGGTACTTCAAATCGGTATTATCAATCTTCCGGAACAAACACAGGAGCTTTTTTCTGCAGGGGTTATAAACGTATGGCGCTGGAGAGGCGGCAGACTGGAGAAGGAAGAGTATTCCTTGAACGATGTGCTGACCCTAAGGTCTATTACGGACTGGCTGGAAAAGAATATGGATGAATACCCGGAAGAAAGCGCGGAGCTAATCCGGTCTTTAGTGGAAGCCTTCGCAGTTGAGAATGGATTTATTGATCTGGAACAAACTCAGAAACAGAAGCTGAGAGCTGCGGACAAGATTGAGCCGGTCATGGCAAAATTAGTTGAAGGTCAGAACATTATACGCAAGGGTGATATTGTAAAAGAGGAAGCGGCAGCCCAGATAAAAGCAGTAGGTGATTATTCAGCAAATATAAATCTCATCAGCATATCCGGGACAGTACTTTTAATCTTGATAGTCTTTACCTTTTCTCTCTATATACTGGACAAAAGGATCATAAAAATACAAATTAAACGGAATGAGATTTTTTTTCTGGCCCTGGCAGCCTTGTTCTATCTTCTGTATTCCGCCGTTTTATCCAAATTTTTTAATCCTATTGAAGGTGTGCCGTTTTCTGTAATTCTGCCCACTGCCGCTCTTTCTATTCTGGTCACACTGAGTATATCCGCAAATGTGGGCTTTATTTTCACATTTATTTTATCTCTTTTCCTTCTGCCTATTATTAAATTAGATATACATTCATTTCTTTTTGTTATCCTCACAGGCATAGCAGGAACAGCTGTAGTTATTAATGCTGAAAAAAGAATAGACTTGATACGGGCGGGATTCTTTCTTTGCCTCATCAACTGCCTAATTCTTCTTGCTTTAGGTTTCTTAGGGAATTACCAAAACAGATGGCTGCTTCCTGCCTTCGGGTGGGGACTGCTGAATGGATTCCTGAGCAGTCTGATCGGTCTCGGCTTCCTGCCGGTTTTGGAACATTTATTGAACGCCTCTACTCGCTTCAGACTCAGAGAGCTTGCCGATACTAATGCTCCAATTCTCAAAAGGATGTTAACTTTGGCTCCGGGCACGTACAGCCACTCTATCAGTGTAGCAAATCTAGCTGAATCAGCCTGTAACGAGATAAATGCCAATGCGCTGCTGGCCCGGGTGGGAGCCTATTATCATGATATAGGTAAGATTGACCAGGCTGAGTATTTTATAGAAAATCAGAAATCCTATAATAAACATGATGAGCTAAAACCCAGTCTATCAGTAGCAGTTATAAAATCTCATGTGAAGATAGGTATTGAAAAGGCAAAAGAACTGGCTCTGCCGCCTGATGTAATTGATATCGTGGCCCAACATCATGGGGGGGGAATTATCAAATATTTTTACCAGAGAGCTTTAGAGAATGATAAGAAAGCGAATGTAACTTCCGAGGATTATTCCTACCCCGGGAAGCGGCCCAGGAGCAAGGAAGCGGCGGTAGTGCTTTTAGCGGATACGGCTGAGGCAGCTTCCAGAGTCCTTAAAAAGCCGACTATTGCCAAATTAGAGAAATTTGTATGGAATATAATCATGGAAAAAATTACTTCAAACGAGTTGAGTGACTGCAATCTAACATTAAAAGACCTTGAAGATATTAAAAAAAGTTTTGTTCAAATCCTGGGCGGGTATTTTCATTCACGGATTGAATATCCCAGGGTCAAAGAGGAAACTCATTGAACGAAGTAAGTATTGCCACCTCTGGTATCAGTGTTCCGGAATGGCTTAAAAGATGCGAAAATTTTGCCTTGAGGGTTTTAGAAAAAAGAGACATTAACAACTGGGAAGTTTCTATACTGTTATGCAATGACCGGGTCATTAAGGACCTGAATCGCCGTTACCGCGGTATTGATAAAGCAACGGATGTGCTTTCTTTCCCACAGGAACAGGAAGCTGCGGCCTGTTCTCATGAGCAGGCAGTCCAGGCGGAAGGATACCCTAAGCGGCTGGCCGGGGATATTATCATATCCATGGATACCCTGTATCTGAATGAGCAAGAGTTTAAACGGATTCTGATTCATGGTTTATTGCATCTGGAGGGTTTAATCCATAATGATAAGGAATCGGAATCTGAAATGACAGCCATTCAGGAAGGAATTCTAAAAGAGCTTTTAAAGGAGAGAATATTTTGAAAAAAAGGGGATTTATTGAAAAATTACTTGGAAAGTCCTCCGAGGAGGATGAGGTGGACTTATCCGATCTAGACCGTAGCGCCCGGGAGATGATTCGAGGGGTTGTTACACTTTCGGATACCAATGTCAGAGAGATCATGGTGCCCAGGATCGATATGGTTTCTATTTCACTTGACACCCCCACACAGGAGTCTCTTAAGGCTATTTCGGAATGCGGCCACTCCCGAGTACCTGTGTACCATGAAACAATCGATAATGTGGTCGGGATTTTGTATGCAAAGGATCTTTTACACTATCTGGTTAAGAAGGAAGGGAATATAGAGCTGGAAAAAATTATCAGACCAGCCTACTTCGTACCGGAGAGTAAAAAATTAGATTCACTTCTCACGGAATTTCAGAGAAGAAGGGTGCACATTGCCATTGTAGTAGATGAATACGGAGGAACTTCAGGGATAGTATGCTTAGAAGATATCATCGAGGAGATTGTGGGAGAGATACAGGATGAGTTTGATAATGAGACTGAAGATATATTAAAGATAAGCGACGGTGTCTATCTCTGTGATGCTAGAGTTAATCTTGAGGATTTTAATGAGCAGCTTAAGCTTAATATACCGGCGGAAGATTTTGATTCCCTGGGCGGATTTGTATTTGACTTGTTCGGGAAAATTCCTGTGAAATATGAAAAAATGAGTTATAAGAATGTGGATTTCATCATCCAGCAGATGGAAGGACATAAGATCAGTAATGTAAAAATCGTAATTCATGGCGAGGGCGTCATAAAAAAGGAAAAGGAAGAGAAATAGGCATGGTAAAAACCTCGCGCTTTTTGTTAATATTTCTTTTTCTTCTGCAGGGATTATACGCTCAGAACAGTGATATTCTTAATGCACGCTACATCTATGAGCAGGGCAGACAGGCCCAATTACAGGATAATATCCCATTAGCTGTTGAACAATACCGTGCCGCTTTGAATGTGAATCCCAATTACTTCGAGCCTATAGTAGGACTCGCCGAGAGCTTTTTCTCTTTAGAGGAATATGAAGAGGCTTTAGTTTATTTGCACAGGGCGCGGAAATTGGATCAATATAATCTTGATCTCCTGAATCTTGAAGGGAGAATTCAGATTGCGATGCATAACCCTGCACTGGCTAAAGAGCTGTTCAGACAGGTTTTGGCGATTGAACCCAATAATCTGGAAGCAAGATTCGGACTGGCGGAAATTGATATCGCTTTAGGAAGAGAAGGAAATGCTGCCCAGAGATATATTGATTCCCTAAAAATTGCTCCGGATAATAGTAAAGCCCTGTTATCACTGGCTCTCCTGCACGAATCTAATGGAGAAAGTGAAGCCGCCGGAAGATATATGGAGCTGGCGTTGAAATATCACTCAAATGACCCACGTGTTCATTATACTGCCGGAAGATTTTATATGAATACCGGAAGAATTAACCGGGCGGAGAAGTACCTCCTGACTGCTAATGCTTTAGATGAGAAGAATACAGAGGCAAAAAGACTCTTAGCTCAGATTTATCTTTTCCTGGAAAGACCTGATATGACTATAAAAATTATCAAAGAGCTTCTGAGCCTAAATCGTGATGATTCTTTAGCCTGGTACACTATCGGACTGGCCTATAATCAAAAAAAAGATACAGCCGGGGCAATACACAGTCTGGCCCAGGCTTTGCGTCTGAAACCGGATGATGAGATTCCACGTATTGTTCTTGAGAATATAGCACTGAATGAATTACCAATTAATGATACCAATCGAAATAAATATGCTGAATATCACCTGGAGAAAGGAAAACTCTTTGAGGATCGCAATTTTTTAGAAAAGGCTTCTTTTGAGTACCGGAGATGCTTACGCCTGGCTCCGGAGTCAAAAAATGGGCGCCTGTCCTATGCAGGAATATTTAAAACTCTGGGTTATCATGAGAAATTTATGAAGGAGCTGGAAGTCCTTAAGGGCTTAGGATATGCCGACGCTTTAATAATGGACGATATCGAAATAATCCAGAGTGGCCTCTACGATACCGTTTCAGCCAGATGGGGGGTGGACCAGTACAGTTTAGAAAAAAGCAAGTTTTCCATATCAGTATATCACCTGGAATCGGACAACAGGGGAATTCACGCCCTGGCAGGTGATTTACTCACGGATTATTTTAGGGATCTCCTGCACCGTTATGAAAATTTACTGCTGCTTCCAGTAGATATTGCAGTAGGATCTTATGATGCAGCTTTTCGGCAGGCAAGGGAAAATAATTCCGATTTTTTTCTGATCATGCATTTTGAGGAATCGGAGAGAAGCTTTACAGTTACCCTGGATCAGTATCTTTCCCGTACAGGTGCCAAATTATGCTCATTCCGAATCTTTCGTACCGGAAATGATCGAATCAGGGACAGTTTTATCTCATTAGCTTCACGCCTTCATGAAAAGCTTCCACTGTGGGGAAGGCTCATAGCAAGGGAATTCGACCAGGGAATTATAGACTTAGGTGAGCTTGATGGTATTGAGATAGATGATCAGCTTACTATTGTCAAAAAAGGCCGGGTGGCACTTAAAAATGATGAGATTGGCTTTACTGTCAATGATGAAGATATTCTTGGTGATTTCATTATTACCAAATTAGATGAAAATATGGCCGAAGGTTCTATTTTAAAACACAACTTTTTTGATCTTATAAATCCCGGTGATGATGTCATCCTGCCGATTGCAGTAGAACAGGTAAATTCTGATCAGTCTGCAGAATCAAATCAAGGACTATTACGCAGATTATTCAGGCTCATAGGTTTGTAGTGCCTTCATCCCTGTGATGTCTTCACTAATTGACACTGCCGTTTGTTTCCCTTATATTTTCGATAGTTAAAAGAACATAAATGCATGTATACGATCGGAGGAAATATGAAAATTGCAATTAACGGTTTCGGAAGGATTGGGAGGAGTGTATTCAAAGTTGCTTTTGAAAGACCCGGAATCGATATTGTAGCCATTAATGATATTACGGACCCCAAGACTCTGGCCCATCTTTTAAAATATGATTCCAATTACGGAAAATATACTAAAAAAGTAGAAGTTGGGGATAATTCTATTATCGTTGATGGAAAGAAGATAACAGTCCTGGCGGAAAGAGATCCAAAGCAGCTGCCCTGGGCCAAAATGGGTGTAGGTGTGGTGATTGAATCCACGGGCATATTTCGGAAAAGGGATCAGGTTGCATGGCATCTGGAAGCGGGCGCCAGGCGGGTTATCCTGACCGTACCTGCCAAGGATAGAGTGGATAAAATGATAGTTTTAGGGGTTAATGATGAGGATCTCAAGGAAGATGATAAAATCGTATCGAATGCATCCTGTACAACAAACTGTCTGGCCCCGATAGCCAAGGTATTGATGGATAATTTCGGAATAGTTGAGGGACTGATGACCACTATTCATGCCTATACAAGTGATCAGAGGCTTCACGATGCGCCTCACGATGATTTACGAAGAGGCAGGGCTGCCGCACTCTCCGTTGTTCCTACTACTACAGGCGCGGCCAGGGCAGTAGGCAAGGTCATTCCTGAGCTTGACGGCAAGCTGAATGGTATTGCCATGAGAGTACCGGTATCTACAGGTTCCATCGTAGATCTCACCGTAAAGCTGGAAAAAGACCCTACAGTTGAAGAAGTGAATGCAGCCATGAAGGAGGCTGCGGAAAAAGACATGAAGGGTATCTTAGAATATACTGAGGATCCAATTGTTTCAGTAGATGTGATCGGAAATACTCACTCTTCTATTTTCGACTCCGGAAGCACTATGAAACTGGGTAAGGGATTTTTCAAGCTCCTCTCCTGGTACGATAATGAATGGGGCTATTCAAGCAGAGTGGTGGATCTTGTAGAGAAACTGGCATAAATATGACTAAGAAAACGATAAAAGACGTAGATTTACATAATAAGAGAGTCTTATGCCGGGTTGATTTTAATGTACCTATTAAAAATGGCAATATTACAGATGATACACGGATCAAAGCTTCTCTTCCTACAATTGAATACATCCTTGATCAGGAAGGTAGTAAGCTCATCCTGATGAGCCATCTGGGGAGGCCCGGGGGAGAGCAGAAACCCGAGTTCAGTCTGAAACCTGTGTCTAAAAAGCTTTCCCGGCTTCTTGACAGGAAGGTTATGATAGCCTCCGATTGTATTGGGCCCGAAGTGGAGAACTTAGCCGGAAAGATGATTTCCGGAGATATACTTCTTTTAGAAAATTTGCGATTCCATACCGAAGAGACAAAGAACGAACCGGTATTTGCCCAAAAGCTTTCCCGCCTGGGAGATATCTATGTAAATGATGCCTTCGGATCTGCTCATCGTGCCCATGCATCCACCGAGGGAGTGGCTCATTATCTTACAGGTTTGGCAGGCCTACTGATGGAAAGTGAAATAGAATTCTTAGGCGGGGTTTTAGAAAACCCTGCTCAACCCTTCATAGCCATCATTGGCGGAGCCAAAGTTTCCACAAAAATTGCTGTTTTAGAGTCTCTTCTTCCCCGGGTATCCGTTCTGATTATTGGCGGGGGTATGGCCTATACATTTTTAAAAGCTGAAGGCATTGGCATAGGAAAATCTTTAGTAGAGGAAGATCTTCTGGAAACAGCAAAAAGCCTGCTCAAGAAGTCGGATGATTTGAATGTAAATATACTTCTTCCGGTTGACCATAAGGTTGCCGATAATTTTTCCGAAAATGCCAGTGCAGAGATTATCCCCGGGATTCATATTCCTGAAAATAAGATTGCCATGGATATAGGGGAAAAGACCATAGATACCTATAGGGAAGTCATATCAAAGGCTAAAACAATCGTATGGAATGGTCCATTGGGAGTATTTGAGTTTCCTGAATTTGCAGAAGGCACACTGCAGGTGGCAAGGCTGGTTGCTGATTGTCCGGGTACTACAGTAGTGGGTGGCGGAGACATTGTAGCCGCACTAAAGAAGTTCGGGCTGGCCGAAAAGATCAGTCATGTTTCTACCGGCGGAGGTGCATCTTTGGAATTTCTTGAAGGCAAAGAACTTCCCGGAATAGCGGCTTTGGCCTCAAGGAGCTAATTATGAGAAATATTTTTATAGCCGGCAACTGGAAAATGCACAAGACCAGTAAAGAGGCTGAAGCCCTTGTTAAAGCTATAATTCCCGCTTCGCATAATGCGGATGGCAAAAAAAAGGTAATGATTGCTCCGCCATTCACAGCTCTATATGTTGTGAACACGGTCATTAAAGGCACAAATCTAATGTTAGGCGCTCAAAATATGGGACCGGAGGAAAAAGGCGCACATACAGGAGAAATATCTATCGGAATGCTAATGGATGTGGGTGTTTCTGTAGTCATTTTAGGCCATTCTGAACGACGTCATGTTTATCAGGAGAATGATGAACTGATAAACCGGAAAGTAAAACTGGCCCTGAAACATAAAATGGAAATTATACTCTGTGTCGGCGAAACACTCGATGAGCGAGAGAGCGGAGCAACCAATAAAGTTGTTGAAGAGCAGCTTAAAAGGGGACTGAATGGTGTCAGTGAAGAGCAATTAAGCAAAGTCACCATCGCCTATGAGCCTGTATGGGCAATCGGAACCGGCAAGACTGCCACTCCACAGGATGCAGACGATACACACAGCTTTATCAGGGATTTTTTGTCAAGTCTGTACAGCAGCGCTTTAGCCGATGAACTTGTCATACAATACGGTGGATCCGTAAAGCCGCATAATGCCGGCGAACTCATGAATATGAGCAACATCGACGGAGTACTGGTAGGCGGCGCATCGTTAATTGCTGAAGATTTCATAAAAATAATAAACTATGAATAGATATATGGAGATTAAATATGGGTCTGATTAGTGTTTTAATTTTAATACTATTTGTTATGAGCGCTGTTATTCTTATTCTGGTTATACTCATTCAAGATGACCAGGGTGAGGGAATTGGCGGCATGTTTGGCGGCGGAAGCTCCACAGCATTTGGATCAAGATCGGGAAATGTATTAACCCGCTTTACCTCCATTGTCGGAGCGGTTTTTATTTTTGGAGCCATAGGATTAGCCTGGTTAAATAGAACACCAGAAGCTTCCGATGTGGTCAGGAAGGCCAGGATTGAGAGGTTGAAAGAGACAGAAGAGGAGGACTGGTGGGTAGAAAAGCTCGATGAATCAGAAACCCCTGTGAAGGAGCCAATTGAGCCTGATGAATCTTTAAACCTTGAAAAAACAGAGGCCTCTCAAAACGATTAGATTCTATATCCGCACAACCGGCATCAAAAAAGGAATCACTCTTCCCCATGGTAAGCCATGCTGTACCCGATCTGTTTTAAGTGACATCCCGTAATCCTTAGGAAGTTATAGTATCATTGGTGTATATGAATAGCTTCTTAAATAACATTATGATACTATCATATGATTAATTACTTAATGAATTTATATTTTAAGTTTGACACTTATTATTAAAACAAGTATTATTCTAACAGGAGGAATTAAACGATCTAAGATGCTATACTTTTTCCAGCGGAGCTTACAGCCGCCCACAGGACTTCCTTCGGTCGCTGGACTTGATTAAATCTTGTGCTGAACGCGCAAGATTTAAAAGGTAATAGCATACAGCAGGAGTAATTATGCCCGACTATTCTAAAAAGGTAGTGAAATTAATCGACAAGCTTATTGAGAGGGGTGAGGAGATAAAAAAGACCTGTAAAAGGCTTTACTTTTCAGGAAATAAAAAAACTATCGCTCCGGAGATTTTTGAGGCCTGGAAAACAAATTGTTTAAGCCTGTTAAAATCCACGTTTGGCTCTTCAAGTTCACATTATGATGCTTTTATAAATTTAAAATTCTTCGACTACTATAATTCGACACAGATTTATCTGGGAATACTTAAGGGCGCTAAAATAGATCTGGAAAATGGGTATTTTTTCTATAAAGATTTAATGCTCAGTGTAAACATTTATGATTCCCTAATTAAACGTGCCCAGGCTTACCTGGATAATGGCGATGGATTTAAGGCAAGGGTTATCCTCGAAACAACTCTCTTAGAAATACTAACCAAGATTTGTAATAATAAAAATATTAATTTCACTAGAAAAAATACAATCTCCGATCTTGCAAAAAAATTGTTTCGCTCTGAGGTTATTTCAGAAGATGTTGAGATAAAGCTTAAAGAGCAGCAAAAACTGTTGGATGAGTCTCCAGGTGAGCCGCTGGACAGCAAAATCTTCAAAGAAGTTGTGAATTGGGTTAAGACCTTTATGAACGATTATCTGGGTTCACAGATCATGATTATTAACTGATGTAAGCTCCGAGATATCTAAAGACATCAATTTAAGATTTTCCTGGATGAAAGCAATATAGAGGGTCTGATTAAAGAAGAGTGCTTTGAATTTATTGATCGGAGCAGAACTTTCGAATATGTATTTTTTTTTAAAACCATCATCCTCGGGAAATATTAAGGAGAGCCGGTAAGATTTCTCCATCTTACGATCAATTATAACTTCATTAAATAGGAAGTATATATTGTTTTCCCAATAAAAGAAAAAAACTGAATTAGTGCCTTGAGAGAGTGTAACCGGTATAGAGGTCAGCATATTCTGTGCTGTATTCTTCTCTAAAAAACTCAATGTTTTGCTTGTTGAATCGTATGCCAAAACTTTTAAATCACCTTCATTCGTATATTCAGCATAATGAACCTCTCCAAAATTAAAAATGGGCTCAGCTATGAATGATTTATTTTGCCATCTGATCAGGTATAGACGGTGTGATGTGGCATCGAATAATGTAAATCCTGGAGTTCTATCATCAGGTAGAATGGACACATCCCCCCGGGGGGATACATTATTTAATATAATTTCCCGATGAATGTCTGAGCCTGGAAAATCCAGAATTAATGATTTTCCCAGATTTGAAAACAGTGCTATTGAGCCATGATTTGTATTTATAGCTGCAATGAGCTTACCAGAAGAGGATACAATATCTATCCGCCACGTATCTTCTGAAAGGTCTTTATTTATCCATTTCAAGACCTTTTTTCCCTCTCCCT
Organism: Spirochaetales bacterium; assembly: GCA_030615505.1. Lineage (GTDB taxonomy): Bacteria > Spirochaetota > Spirochaetia > SZUA-6 > DRHE01 > JAUWZD01. The sequence goes on from JAUWZD010000031.1 coordinate 30,081, forward strand.
CGCTGTCATAATAAAAAATGTGCTGCTGCCCATTCAGAATTAGATAAAGATGCTGCCCGAATGAGAAATCAATTTCCGGTGTATAACTTATGCGATCCAGGTAAAATGTTTCCTTAGGGGCAATACCATTTTGTTCAACTGATAATATAGATAATTTCAGAGATAGGGATTCCATATCGGGATAAAGAACATACAGTTCCGATCCGCTTCCATTCAGACTGAACTGTCTGTCCACCGGAGTTTCGGAGAGATCAATTATCTGAGTATGCAATTGATTATTATTGTATCTTTCACCTGTACAGGCTAAAGAGAGAAGTGAAAAGAGAATAATGCCCGTGCTAGCTTTAATCATCAGCCCGCAGGATGCAACCATCCGCAGGATGCCCGCAGGGTGCAACCAAAACCATCCGCAGGATGAAACCAAAACCATATTTTAAAACCTCTCTTGACCTATGTGTAGGCCGTCCCTATACTAATTAATAGTATTATAGTTGTATAGTATTCTTTGCTGCACGAGGAGGCAAATGAGAACGGTAGTTGTTTTTTTTACAGGACAAAGGCGTGATCGCATTCTGAATTTGGCAAAATCCCTGGCCAGAGGAATTGAGAAACAGGGGCATCAGGTGGATATTATTGACGGAGATCACGATATTAATTCAAAGCTGACTATATACCAGTATATTGCTGTCGGAACGGAACCCCTGTCAAGCTTCGGGGGTAAAATATCAAGAAAGATCGGTGAATTCTTAAATTCGTCAGGCATGATTTCCGGTAAGAGATGCTTTGCCTTTGTTACCAAGAATACAATAGGCGCTTCAAAAGCTCTTTCACGTCTAATGAAGGGTATGGAAAAGGAAGGTATGTTTCTGAAGAATTCCGCTATACTTAATTCACCGGAGGAAGCAGAAGAAATAGGTAAAAACCTGCATATCAAGTAAGAGCTTCTTACTCTTTCCAGGGGAAAATCATTCCTTTAAGGGTTCTTTTGCCGACTTTCTCTTTATCATCCAGGAGTAAGACATCCCAGGGAATATTCCGCCTATCATCCGGATGGTCTTCCAGATAATCGTATTTATAGAGCCTTAATTTAAGAGCAACATTATGCCATAAAAATATGGCTGAAATACCTGGTAATAGAAATGCAGTAAAAGCAGATATAAAAAATATGAAAAGACTGCTTATGAGCAAACCAATGGTGAATAAAGGATTATCCAGCACGATAATAAACATTTTTTTTATTATCTTTTTAAAGCTCTTATCCAGGCGTGATTGAACCGGGAAGAAATACTGAATTGCAAGTATCCAGAGCACCATTAGCCAGAATAGCAAAGAGGAAGCAATAGGTCCGATGATTGATTTCATTCTACTGTATACCGGAAATGCAATGGAAAAAAGAAATACCATTGCCACATTCATAATGCCAAAAAGCATACTCGAAGGAAAAAATTCCTTAAAATAGTCCAGAAAATCTTTAAAACCCGGTCTGCTGTAATCTGCTATTTGGGATACCATTCCGCTGACAGCACCGGAGTAAAGGAAGAACAGGACAAAGCCAATAAAGAGGGAAATGAAGAAAAGAACAGGTACAGACTTAAATATTACCGGGAAGTAGATGGTAATACCTGCAACGAGAATAAAACCTAGATTGAGTAGGGCAATTGATATAAGATTGTCCCACATATCAAAAAAAGTTTTTTTAATTAGAAATCCGAACATTGAATTAGGATATCATATACTATGCCTCCAGTACAAGCTGTGTTGTGAATAAATCCTTATATACTTCATTTGTCTTAAGCGCTTCATAAACTTCCTGTAAACTTCACGCCTATCATCAGAGAAAAAAATCTTGACAATACTATCAACATAATGTATTATTATCAAAAAAAGAATTCACTAGGTAGGTTTGTTTGGTTAACTATTATAAGATGTTGGGTATCGATCCAGGGTGTACACCCAACGAGATAAAGCGATCTTTTAGAAAAAAAGCCAAGGAATTGCATCCTGATCTTAAAGCTTCCGATACATGCGGTTCGGAAGAAGAGATGAGGAGTCTGTTAGCTGCCTATGAGATTCTGAGTAATCCGGAAAAAAGAAGCGATTACGACCGGACATTTGCCCTTTATTTCTCAAAGTTCAAATTTAATTACAGAGAATTCTTAAAAAACAGAAAATATGATTTTGTAAGTCAAGCAAAGCTCATTTTCCATGATCTATTAAACTCTGATTATGAAGAGGCTCTTGATCTTTATGAATATTTAAGCAGAACAAATGAATCCTTTAAACTGGAATGGTATCTGGATCATGAAGACTATATGGATTGTCTCTTCCTGCTCGCCGAAGCCTATGAAAAGAAGGGTGAATATATAAAGTCCTGTGGAATGTACAAAAAACTTTATATTTTTGAGATGAAGAGACCATATTTTCACCATTTTATCGAGGAGGTCATTGAACGACTTCGAAATATTACCTGTTTTAAAATGGCCTCAAGCCTTCCGCCTGAAACCATAATTAAATATATTAAGGATCTCACTGACTTTAATTTTTCCAGGAAAGACAATGCTTTTTTTTGTAAAAAAATTGCTGAGATTTACTGCAACCAAGGACAAAAAGAGCTTGCCAATCGGTACCTTAAAAGGGGATTGAAGCTGGATCAAAAGCTTCCAGGTGTAAAAAAATTAAAGGAAAAGATCGGTTATACTGAAATTCCTGTATATTAATGCTATACTTGACAGTGCAATTTGTCTCTAAAAAAGAAAGAAGGAACACTTAGGAATGAGAAATATATTTTTCAGCAGCTTGATCTTGCTGCTTGTAACAAACCACATTTTTACAGATATAATTGATAAGACTGCAGCCACGGTGAAACTCGAAAAACTCGAAGTTATAACTGTAAAACAGCTCAGACAGAAAATTGAGGCAATTGAAAATAGGACCAAAATCAAACTGAATCTTGAGGACCGTAATAAGCTCCTGGATCTATTGATCGGAGAGATTTTGATAAGCCAGGCCGCATCAATGGAAAAAATAACGGTTACAAAATCGGAGATCAATGCGCGTATAAAGCTGGCTAAAAAGACCGGAGGATTAAGCCTTAATCTGAACCGTGAGTTAACAGATACAGAGTTTAGATCCCTGATTCAACAATCAGGACTAACCTGGGATGAATACATCAAACAAATGGAAAAGGTGTCAATTCAACAGAAATACGTTATGCAGAAAAAGCAGCCCTTCTTTGACAGCATTGCTGAGCCCGCTGAGGATGAAATAGAGGATTTTTACCAGTCAAATAAAACAGCCTTTGTATCTCCTGATATGGTCAGATTCAAACATATTTTTATTGACACTCGCAACCTTACAGAAAAAAAAGAAAAAGACCAGGCACAAAATCGGGCCGAAGAGATCTATAGGGAACTGCAAAATGGAATTCCATTTGAGGACCTGGTTGTCAAATATTCAGATGATAAGAGTTCCAGGTATAAAGGAGGGGACTTCGGGTACTTAAGGCGGGATGATCAAGCCAGGAAACAACTGCTTGGTAAAGAGTTTTTTGAGGCTCCCTTTAAGATGAAGGAAGGTGAGATCAGCGGCGTTTTAAAATCGAATATAGGATTTCATATTATCAAAATAGCTGAAATCGTCCCGTTTAAGCTTTTAAAATTAAATGACAAGATTCCCCCGCAGAGTAAAGTAACAGTAAGAGATGAGATAAGGGCCCAACTTATGCAAAGAAAGCAGGCTGAATATTATCAACAGGCGCTCTTAGACTTGCTGGAAGAGCTGAAAAAGAAAGCAGAGATTAAAATTTTTGAAAATAATATTTCCTGGTAAGTATGGGAGTAAGAAGAAGAGGAAGGATTTTAGCTTTTCAGGCTCTATACAGTTTTGATCTAGCCGGAGCCGGTATTGAAGATCTTTTAAGCTTTCCCTGGATTGAACAGGAGAGGCTTCATAGAGTAAAAAATGAGAGCCTCTCCTTTGCTCGTATTATCGTTCAGGGTACTATAGAAAAGCTATCCATAGTTGATGAAAATATTAAAAAGCAACTGGAACATTGGGATTTTACACGCCTTAATCGAGTGGACCTTTCCATTCTGCGTATCAGTGTCTATTGCTTACTTTTTCAAAAACAAATTCCACCTTCGGTAACTATTGATGAAGCCATTGATATAGCCAAGGAATTTGGAATTGATGATTCCTATAGATTTATAAATGGAGTACTGGACGGTATCCGTATAAAACAGAACCTTTGAATAAGATATTTTTCTCTAAAAAGACAATTATAATACTTATACTGTTCCTAGCCATTGTGTTTTCTGCAGCAGTGGGCTGGTTCATTCTTTTACACAGCAGGCAGACTGCAGAAAATAAAAAAGTATTTAAAGAGCGTTTGGATGAAGCTGATTCGGCAATTTCCCTGGGATATACAGACAGGGCATTCAACAGCTTAGAAAAAGCCCTTGAACTCGGCATCAGTGAATATTCTCTGCTGAAAGTACTGAAACGGGCTTTCATCCATGCAGAGACTGAAAATAGATATGAAAAGCTATATTCTCTCTCAGAAACGGCGCTGGAAAAAATACCAGGCAGTGAGGCATTGCTCTGTATTTTTATCTATTCATCCCTTCGAGCCGGCCACCCGGTAATGATGAAGCAGAAGATTAAAGATTCATTTAAACAGGAGACACTTCAGTACCTCTGGGCAGAGGCATATTTGAGGGATAAAACAGGAATGATGCTTCTTGATCAGAAATTTTCTCCGCACATTAATAGGTTGATTCATTTGAGCAGCCGGAAAAATCCTGCAGATTTAATGGAATTGGGAGAAGATCTGAAAGATGAGCGCATTTTGCTCGATACAGCCCTTCTATGGATGAAGCGTGGAAAACCTCAAGAAGCATTCGGAATTGTGCTCAAAAATCTTAAAGACTTAATGTATGATGAAACGGCAGCCTATATTGCCTATGATGCGGGGCAGTTTAATACTGCAATTGAGAGATTTAACGGTTTAATAGAAAGATATCCTGATAGAATTGATTTAATTCATCTATCCGGGGATATCAATCTGATCCTTAAAAGGAATCAAGAGGCCAAAAGATATTATCACCGGGTTATTATGAGTGATCCAGACTACTCATGGAAACCCTACCTGAATCTGGCCAGACTCTTAGAGGAAGAAAAGGATTTTAAGTCTGCGCATTTTTACAGGCAAAAGGCCCATTCCATATTCCCGGATGAAAAAAAAGTGATAATCTCTCTGGCAAAGAGCTCTTACATTAGGGGGGATGCGGGAAATGCTGTTAAGATCCTTAATCCTTTTTTACAGAAACACCCGGAAGATCTTGACGCAAATATGCTGCTGCTGGAATTAAACAAGGGATCGGCTTCACCGATTGTTTATCAGGCATCGCTCTGGCAAATGCTAAACCGTTTTCCCGATAATGAGCTTCTATGTAAAACACTCATCACGTATCTGCTGCAATTCAACGATCTTAAGGGATCGAGAATAGCAGTCAATCAATTTGAACGTGCAACAGGGATGAAAACATACTGGATTCTTCAGTACAGGGGCATTATTGAAGCTTTAGAGGGTAGATACCAGAAGGCAAGCCTCTTTTTTCAGGAAAGCCTTGAATGCCCGGATATCTGGCAGACTCATTATAATCATGCCGTTGTATTGAAGGAGTTGAGATACCATTCCCGGGCCGTAGAAGAGTTGATGACTGCAGAAACTGTTTTATCAACTGTATTGTCTACAGATACTAACAAGAGTGCTCTTGATCAAAATCGATCAGTAATACGATCTAAATTAGGCGAAGTCTTCTTAGCATTAGATGATACAGCATCTGCAAAAAGAGAGTTAGAGTATGCAGTTGATCTCGATCATGGAAATTTACATGCAAGGCTCCTTTTAAAGAAACTTGAAGAGCTTCAAAAAAAATGATACTTTTTCCAGCAAGAAGAATTCTATTAAGGAGATGATATGGCTGTTAAAAATGATACTTCGAACTGTGTCATTGGTGAGGGCTCGGTGTTTGAAGGTAGATTTTTTGTGAATGGGTCTATTATGATTGAAGGCAAATTTGAAGGGGATATCAAAACAGACGATCAATTGATTGTTGGGCCCACCGGTCAGGTTAAAACCGATATTGTAGCTCGAACTGTTACCATTGCGGGCACACTTATTGGAAATATTACTGCTGCAGAAGAAGTACATCTCCTGCAGACCGGGAAAGTCCTCGGAAACATAAACACGCCCAAACTCACGGTTGAGGAGGGAGTGGTTACGAAAGGAACGGTTACAATAACTGCCGGATCTAAAGAGTCTGTGGGAAAGATAATAGAGGATTCATTCGGGGATGGAGCGGAAAAGCTGTTCTCATCCATGGGTAAACCAATGGGTAAACCAATGGGTAAACCAATTCCAAAGGAAAGGTACAGTGAGGAAAAGCAAAAAGCGTCTGAAACCTAAAGCATGATAAAATTGAAAAATTCAGATGAAATAGAAAAAATAAGGGATTCCAGCTTTATACTCATTGAGACTTTCCAGGGGCTTAAAGAATTGGTTCGGGAAGGTATAACCACCCGGGAACTGAATGCGTTTGCCAGAGGCTTTATTGAGAAGAGGGGAGCCAAACCGTGGTTTTTAGGCTATTTGAATTATCCGGCTTCAATATGTGTGTCTATTAATGAAGAGGTGATCCACGGCATTCCAGGGAAGAGAAAGCTGAAAAAGGGTGACATCGTGAGTCTGGATCTGGGAGTCAATCTAAAAGAGTATTACAGCGATGCAGCTGTCACACTTCCTGTTGGGAAAATTTCTAAAGAGAGAGAGAAATTGCTTTCTGTGACAGAAGAATGCTTGCATCGCGGCATCAGTCAGGCAGTCATCGGCAATCGAATTAGCCATATTTCTAAAGCGATCTATTTTCATGCTCAGAAAAACGGAATGGATGTGGTTCGGCAATACTGCGGCCATGGAGTCGGATTTTCACCTCACGAGGATCCTCAAGTACCTAATTATGTCAGTTCAGGACCAAATCCCAGACTGAAAGCGGGCATGGTGTTGGCTTTAGAACCTATGATTAATACGGGAACGTGGGAAGTAAAGGTATTGGAAGACCAGTGGACTGTGGTCACTACTGACAGGAAGGATTCAGCTCATTTTGAGCATACTATTGTCATTCATAAAGATAGAACCGAAATTCTCACCTCTTTAAATTCCCACAGGAGTATATTTTGCAAATGAAAAAAGAATTTCTTTCCTATCAAACAGTGAGAAATAATGCTATTAAACTGGCTCACAGAATCTATGAGTCTGATTTCATCCCCGATGTTATCTATGTCTCTTTAAGAGGTGGCGCATATCTGGGTAATGTAATTAGTGAATACTTTAAAATGGTCAGGAAAGATGAGCGTCCCGTATATTATGCGGCAGTTGTCGCCAGATCCTATGTAAACATTAATGTGCAGCAGAGTGTAAAGGTTGAAGGATGGACTTATGATCCTGAATATCTCCGCCAGGGCGACAGGGTGCTTATTGTTGATGATATATTTGATACGGGCCGCACCATTAATCGTTTAGTTGAAATTATTTTAGAAAAGGGGATTCCCCGTCAGGATATTAAGATTGCCGTACATGATTACAAGATCAGAAAATATTCAAGCAAGAAACTCCAGATTCATCCCGACTTTTACTGCCGGTACCATGAAATTCATTCAAAAGATGAGGACTTCTGGATCCATTATTCAAGTCACGAACTTGTGGGCTTAAGTGAAGAAGAGAGGGAAAGATACTATTATACAGAAGATGAGGAATTGCGGTCAGCCCTGGAATTCCTCTATAGTAGCCAATATGAGAAGGTGTAGCTCAGCATTTTTTATTGTTATACTTCTTTTCATCTGCATTCTTTGCTTCGCCCAGGGCAGTGGGAAGTCAGTACTGTTCATCTCTCATATATCAGGAAATTACAATAAAGATGTATTTCTTCAGATAGAAACCTTAAAGCCTGGGGTTGATGTCCGATACTCTTTCAGTGACGTCGCTGAATGGCTTCCATCAGTTCCTTACAGAGAGGCAATCGGATTACAGGCATTACCCGGTGAAGAACGAGAATACCGCTTGAAAATATTTGCATTTCACGGGAGAAAGATTATAGAAGAGCGGCTTTTGACTTTTAGTATTGATAGAAAAAAACCGGTTCCCCCTGAGTCAAACATTGTTGAGGATCATACTCCTGAAGAGATAGAGTTTCGTTTTACAGCAGGAAGAGGAGATAGAGTTATCTATTCTCTGAACAGTTCTGTTCATGAGAATCCCCTGGTCTGGGACGGATCAACCCTGGTATTATCGGCACAGGATGAAATTTTAGCTGAATATTTTATTCAATCATACTCAGAAGACAGGGCGGGAAATAAAAGCAGAATAAAAAGGTATTCGAAGATTCTTTACAAATGTAATCCGGATATGGAAGTCTTAAGTCCTGTTGCAGGAAGCTTTGCCAACTGGCAGATGCTTTATATCCGAAGCAGGGATATGAAATGGATCAGGTATACTTTGGATGGCAGCGATCCGGTAGACAGAGGCAGGCTCTACACCGGTCCTCAGCTATTAAAATTTAACGGAGATCTTCGACTAAGGGTTGTCGGGTTACCTAAAGGGAAAGATAAAAAATTCATACAGAAAAGCATCAATTTTGAGGTCATACCGGAAAACAGGCCCAGTATTTTAACAGATACTGAAAGCGGTATTTATAAAAGAAGTTTAAGAATAAAAATAACCCCTTTCGCTGATGTTTCAGTTTTTTATTCACTCATAGAAAAAACTCCCGATGAATATGATCTACCTGTTCCGCGAATATTATCCCTGGATTCAATACCCTCCGCCGGAAAGCTCAATGTCCTTCGCTTGAGAGCATTAAACTCCAATGGAGAATGGGAGAGGGAATACCGCTATTTTTATCTGATAGACCGAAAAAAACCACAGGCTCCGAAAATTATTATTAGGGATCCCCCCCCCTTAAATGGCTATGCATCTTCAGGTAGTTCAACGATTGAGATCTTAGAGTATTCTGATTCCACGATTTATTACACCCTGGATGGGAGCCAGCCCAATGCATCCTCATTGCTCTATAAAAAGCTGTTTTCCATTAGCCCTAAGCTGGCTATTAACGGGAACATGCTTATTAGAGCAGTCGCCATAGGTCCTTCAGGGATAGGCAGCGATACGTCAGAATTAAAAATAAAATTTGATACGGAACCTCCAAAATTTCCGGAAGTCAGTCTATCATCCAGCAGCCCGAGCAATAAGCCGGTTGTAATAAAAATAAAGGCCTTCGATGATTACCAGGCCCTTTATGAGGTATCCACAGACAGCAATGAGCCCCCGGCAATTACTGAAAACTCAGCCGCTGTTAATGATGAGCTGATTTTGTCAATCCCATATGGTTTAGAGAAAATTTTTAATTTCAGATTTGCATCTGTAGATGCAGCCGGAAATATATCTGAGGCTGAAGACATAATCTCCGTTCACTTAGACAGATTACCGCCAGGCTGTCCTAAATTAATGCCCGAAACCGACCCGGGAATGTATGACCATAGTATTAAACTTTCTTTTACCAGCAGTGCAAAAATTTTCTACGAAATCAGCCAGGATGACAGACGCCCTTTAGATCCTTCTGTAAAATCCCCGGTACTCAAAGATAAAATTGAGCTGAACGGAGTTCATAACAATATCAGCCACTATTTTATCAAGCTTCTCTGCCAGGATGATGTTGGGAATTTAAGTGAGGTGTACGGCCCCTTTCACTATATCATTGACTTAAGAAAGCCTCAGTCTCCGGAAATCTCCGAACTGGACGATTCAGGGCCGGGTGAATCAAGGCGAAATAAGTCAGGGTTTGATACATCTGGGTTTGATACGTCTGGGTTTGATAGAAGAAAATTGTACAATATCCCGGTAGTTAATATAAGCTTTAAGGAAATCCAAACACCTATTTTCTATACCATGAGCAGTGACGGTACAGAGCCGCCGGATCCGGATAAAAACTCAACAAGGCTTCCAGGCAATAGTATTGATTTTAAAGGGGTTGATGAACAAGAAAAGCATTTCTGGCTCAAGATAATAACCTATTCATCAGATCTGGAGCGAAAGGGAGATATTAAATCTTCCCGATTTACTATCGATCTCAAACCTCCTGATTATCCCAATATTGAGGGCGTAGTTGAAGGTAAAAGGTATAATAATCCGGTTACAGTTAGCATAAAACCTGCGGATCCGGAAGATAGGGTTTATATCAGTTATACTACATCAGATTCGAATCTGATTGATCCGGTTAAATACGGGGAACAGTATAAAAAAGCTCTTAATTTTGATGTGGAGGAGGGTGAAGAGACCAGGATCCTTTTAAGGGCGGCTGCTGTGGATAGGGCCGGTAATCGCACACCCGGCGATCAATATATCAGTTTCATCCTGGATAGAAAACCTCCAAATGATCCTGAAGCTGCTGTATCTCCTATAAACGGTCTGTCTAATGAAGCAGCAACGATTTCACTCCGGTCGGACGGAGGCAGAATCTATTATGAGATGAGCGATGACGGTAGTATGCCGTTACTCCCGGATATTGAATCTGCAGTATATCAGTCTCCTTTAGTTCTTACAGGGAAATTGAATCAGGAAATCACTTATAAGATCTGTGCCAGGGTATTTGATGATCTGGGTAATGCCAGCTCCGGACACCGGGTTTATACTGTCACAGTTGATCGAAAAGCGCCCGCCTTCCCTGAAAATCCTACTGTTGAGCTAAATGGACCTGAACACAGCAACAGATATCTGATAAGCTGGATGAATCCAAATGGCCATCGCATATACTACCGAATATTTCAATCCCTTTCCCAAATTGGTGATTTTAAGCTTTACGAATCACCCTTCAATATTGAACTCAAAGCTTCAAGGACAAAGATCGAATTCTTCAAGGAGAATCAATCCGGCAATCGGAGCAAGTCAGTAACCTTTACTCTACCGTCAATTAAGAACAGACTTGAAAAACCAAAAATCAGCGGCATCTTGAATGGGCAAAGCTATAATCGCGTCGTAAACATACTGTTATCTGCCGGAGAGGGTAGGGTGCGCTACGAATTGAGCACGGACGGCACTGAGCCCCCGCCTGTTTCAGCATCATCAGCGATTGCAAATCGAGTTATCAGGCTTGATACTGCAGAAGGAGAAACCCTGAATTTCAGGATTCGCGCTCGAGCTTTTGGCAGTAAGCATACTGATATTCCATCGGAGGAAGTAACAGTGAGCTGTGTTATTGACAGGACCCCTCCGGAAACACCGGTACTGGATGGAGCAGTTCATAATGGTTATTATCATGAAGCACGGCGGCTGAGGCTTCTCTCGTCCGAAGGCAAAATCCACTACACAATAATCAAGGCGGATAGAAAGCCTTCTATCCCTGATCCTGAGATCTTTAAGGCATATGAGCAAGAAATAATCCTGGATACGGAAACAGGGGGCAGTGATACATTCTGGATAGCAGCTTATACAATTGATGAAGCGGGTAATAGAAGTCATAACACCAGGATATGGACAATTACCATTGATAAAAAAACCATATTTGTTTCATCTCAGGGTAACGATCTTTATGAGGGTACCCGCAGCAGGCCCTTTAAAACCCTTAGAAGAGCTATTTCCTATTCCATTGAGAACGGCAGAAAAATTATCCACTGTGCCTTGGGGGAATATTATCTAGAACGGACTTTGGAACTTTCACACGCATTGACTCTCAAAGGCGGATTCAGTCCGGAAACATGGCAGAGAGAGGGTTTTGAACAGAGATCTATATTTAAAACAGGTAAATATTTCCCCAAAGGAAGTTCATTGATCGAGATGATCAATGGTCAAATACACCTGGACGGATTCGAATTTCAGGATTCTAAAGGCCTGTGTTCTGTATTAATTATTGTGAGCGGTGGTGATTCTGTAGTCAGTTCTTCGAAGATCGACCTCGGCAGCCGGCATCAGGGGTTTGGAGTTCTTTTAAGAGGCGGGTCTTTAAAGCTATTTGACAGTCAATTCAAAGCTGACAGTGTTTCCAAAGGCTCCCTCCTTTTGGCAAATGGTGGGCAGCTTGAGGTTGTTTCCTGTGAGTTTTTGGGTCCGCACGTTTCGGATAATTTCAAAGCAGTACTCCTTGAGAATATGCAGGAATGCAGGTTTATAAATATTAATCTCAATCCGGGCAGGGGAAATCGTATTACAGGCATTTCAATATACAACAGCGATCTCAGCTTAATGGGCAGTAAAATCAGCACAGGACGTGGAAATGATCTGGGCGTAGCAGTTGAGCTTAAGAACGCAAGATTTTCCATGATTGACTGTATTGTAGAAGGGGATGACAACGGCAACTATTCTACAGCCGTGCTTGCAGACAACTCGGACCTCTCAATCTCTAAGAGCAGGATTAAGGCATCCGCGAAATATGGGGCAGCCGGTCTGTTTATAAAGAAGGGCAAAGTTAACTTAACCCGATCGCGGATCACGAGTACTCATACTGAAGAGTTCCTCTATCTCGTGGAAATTCATGAGGCAAATGGATATTTCGCCAATAATTTTCTTACAGGATCGGAGTCTGGCCAGGCAGTCTGTGCCCTGCTTGCAGATACCCAGGCGGACTGGTACAACAATACCCTTATTGGAGGCACAGGCAGCAACCTGACTATTGGATTTATGATCAAGGGCAATACTAAGACCAGGCTGATTAATAATATTATCTTAAGAAAGGGAGAGGAGACAGGCACAGCAATTCACATGAAAGGGCCGGATGCTCTCAATACGGAATTGATAGCAAACAATGTGAACGGCTGGAGCACTATTTTAAAAATTAATTCCTCCGTTATTTATCATTCTGATCAAATACAATTACTGAATCAGCATGACGGAGATATCTTCGGTGGAAATTATCACAAGAATATCAGTGAACAGTATTTGAAAACTTTTAAAAGCCAAGATCCGAAGCAATACCATCTAAGTCCCATTTCCGAGTGTGTGAATGCCGGAGTTGATTTAGGTAAATCATATTATAACGGACCTGTAATAGATCTGGATGGACAGAAGAGGCCGGCTCCTTTAATCGGTATAAAGCCGGTCTATGATATCGGTGCCGATGAAGTGTATTAGGGAGAGGAAAAGACCCTTATGCTTGATGCACCAAAACAAAACTGGCAGCTATACGAAAAATTGCGTAGGAGATATCAACAAGGGGCAAGAAACTTATCTCCTTCACAGTCATTCAGCATCTTCCAGGACCTTTGGTCCCTTACCTACGGCAGGATGATGTCAAGTGAAATTAAAGAGCACATCGCTCAGATACGCTGGGAAGAAAAACTTGCTATACGAAGGAAGATTGTGAAGGCTTTTAAAAAATTAGACGAGATGAGAAATGGACGGTCCTGTTTTTAAAACCCTGGTTGACATTATTGAGGTGCTCAGGAATAAGGAAATTCGTTTTGCAGTGATAGGCGGCTTAGCAGTTTCCTGGCGAGGGGAACCCAGGGTAACAGGGGATGTAGATATCGTTGTTGATATTGATGTTAAACAGGCAGTCTCTTTGAAAGATGAGCTAAATAAAACCCCTTTCTGTCCTTTATTTCCACAAGTTGCCGAAGTGATCGAAAGCTCCTTTATTCTTCCTTTGATTCATAAGGATGCAAAAGTTCCAGTGGATTTGTCACTTGGGATGTCAGGATTTGAGAAACAGTTGATAGACAGAGCTACAGATATCGAGTTTGAGGGTCATTCCGTTCCTGTGGCTACAGCA